>JAKPRU010000957.1 GCA_029557025.1 Candidatus Omnitrophota bacterium
TCCCGAAGACACTGAAGAACATTACAACGCGGGTCGTACAGTTGCTCCGCGTAGTAATTGTATGCAATTTTGCCCTTGGCTTCGCCTGTCGCGATTTTTATAGAAACCGGCTGCATCCGGCTCAAGGCGTCTTCGACGGCCCCTGCGGTCTCTTTGCAGACCCGCTCCAGGTAGTTCACATCTGCGCCACAATTGCCTTTTTCATCAGCGAACCCATAGCAGTCCGGAGCGCTGTGCGTGTGCGTTGCGCCGATCAAGATATTCTCCGGCGGTATGTCCTTTACCATCGCGCGAACCCGATTTCCCAAAACAGCCGGGAAACCGAGGAAATCCATGCCGACAATCGCGACGGTTGTATTGTCATCTTTCAGGACCAATGCCCGCACCGTTAATTCGCCTATCTTTGTTTCAACAGGCTCAGACGGGCCGACACCGCCGGAAATCGGCAATAACGGGTCTGGCGTAACATTGCGAAATGCGATACCGGCCTGGAACTCTGCGAACGCGCATAGACACGAGAATAAAACGACGATCACTGCGGGGACAAAAATATATTTCTTCATTTTTTGAACACCTCGATATTCGCGTAGAGGCAATTCGTGAATTGTGCCTACAAATTCATGAATTGTGCCTACAAATATGTGGTCCGGTTTCCGCCACAGGCAAAATGCCTGTACCATCCTCTTGTTCCTCTCCCCCTCGCCATACTTGGACAGGGGACAGGGGGTAAGGACTTCTGTAATCATTACGTCAAAAACCGCGATGCCGTTTCAATCGCCTTCTGTGCCGTCAGTAACGGATCAGCGTCCTGGATTTCCTTGTTGAACAACTCGACGGAAAAATAGCCGTTGTATTTCTTCTTCCTTAATACACGAAGAATGTCTGTTATGGGGATGACCCCCTCGCCGGGAAAGACGCGATCCTTATCGGCAAGAATCTCGCGGGGACCGCTCGGGGCATCGTGGAAATGGACATGTTCCAGTTCGCCCTCACGAAGGAGAGCCAGATCCTCCATCTTGCTCTGTCCGACCCAGAAATGGAAGAAGTCGAACAGGGGACGCAAGTTCGGGTGGTCCGCACCGCGCGTTAAAGACAACGCGGTCGGTAATGTTCCCATAAACCGCTGCATTCGGATAAACTCGATAACAATAATTACACCGAATTCCCGGCCGATCTCGCCCAGCTGCCGCACGTTATCGACGCCGCGTTTGTAATCATCCAAGGTGTATTGTTCCTGTGTAAACGAATGGACAACGAAGCGTTCAATGCCGAGCGCGCCGACCAGTTCCAGGTTCGCCTTCAGTTGCTCTACCCGCTGATCGTGATCCTCGCGAGGCTCAATCAGTTCACCCATGCAGCAGGAGCAGGGAGCATGAAGTCCCAGATCCGAAAGAAGCTGTTTTGCCGTGGCGGCCGACTCTTTCTCCACATAAGGGCGGATTTTGTGAATCCAGGGTTCGACATGGCGAATTCCCGCCTTGGAGTATGCCTTCATGCAGACATCGAAATCGTGCGACATGGAGGAGGATTCATTCAAGCAGAGCCTGTCGGCATAGCCGGCGGATTGAGAGTTCGCCGGGGAGTTTGTCATAACGAGTCCTGCCAGGCCGGTGTATTTCAAAAAATCACGTCTGTCCATGGTATCCTGTTCCTTTGATGGAAATACAATCATACAAGTAACTGAACAAATCGCCAAGTTTGGGTGACAAAGAAACAAACGATGATTCCAATCGCGACGGGCAGGAGAGCAGACACGGCGGCCCATTTCCCGCTGGCGGTTTCCTTGTAGATCGTGTAGATAGCCGTTGAGCAAGGGTTGTGGAGAAGGCAGAACAGAAGCAGGTTGACCGCGGTGAGTGCGGTCCATCCGCCCTGGCGCAGAATATCCGCAACGGCCTCGTGGGATTGCATCTCAAACAACACCCCCGAGCTTTCCCCGACACCGTGAATTCCGCCGACTAGAACGGTCAACATAAGAATAGTCGGAATGACAATCTCATTAGCCGGAATAGCGATGATGTATGCGAGAAGGATCACGCCGTTCAGGCCGATGAGAAGGCCGAACGGATCGAGGAATCGAATAAGATGCTCACCGAGGGAAATCCCGCCGATTGTTACATTAGCAGTCAGCCAGATTACCGCGCCGGCCGGGAAAGCAAACACGATCGCGCGCCAGAGAACGTAAACGGTCCGGTCGATCAGCGACGTGTATAGCGTCTCAAGAATCTTTGGAGGACGATATGGGGGCAGTTCAAGGCTATAAATGGAAGCCTGACCGCGTAGAACCGTATTCGACAGAACCCAGGAAGTGAGAAATGTGAATCCTATCCCGATCAAAACAATGACCATGACCACGGCTGAAGAGACAACGGACGCAATAAAAGGGGATGCGAAAGCACTGCCGAAGAAAATTGTAGCAATCAGGAACAATGTGGGCCAGCGACCGTTACAGACGGCGAAATTGTTGGTAATGATTGCGATAAGTCGTTCGCGGGGGCTGTCGATAATGCGGCACGCGACCGCTCCGGCCGCGTTACATCCGTATCCCATGCTCATGGTCAGCGCTTGCCTTCCGTGCGCGCCGACCCTCTTGAACAGATTATCCAGATTGAATGCGACACGGGGAAGGTAACCGAAATCCTCAAACAGCGTGAATAACGGAAAGAAGATCGCCATCGGGGGCAGCATCACACTCACTACCCACGCCGTCGCCAGGTAACATCCGTCGATCAACACTCCCGACAACCACCAGGGAAAGGCGAGCAGAGAGGCAAGTTTATTTAGTAGAGGATGAATTGTGTCAATCAGAACATAAGAAAGCATGGAGGAGGGGACATTCGCGCCCGAAATGGTGATCCAGAAGACGAGTGCCAGAAAAAGAAACATGATGGGGAATCCGGTCAGGCGGCTTGTAACAAGACGGTCAAGGAGTCGATCCCAATCCCGGCCGGGTTTCTTTTCGGAGACACGTACGGCCCGTCCGGCGATCCGGGCGGCTTGTTCGTAGATGGATTCCATGAGCGAATCGTGAAAGTTGTCTCCGAGTTTCCAGCGCAATCGGGTTGCCGTTGTGAGGACATCGTCACAATGGCCTGTTCGCTCAGAAGGCAGCATTTCTGCCGTCCGTACCAGTTCGCCGGTTCGCACGGCGTCGATCATGCGTGTGTCATGTTCCAACAGGCGAAGGGCTACCCATCTCGCATTGGGCAGATCGGGGTAAGCAATCTGTAATTTCTCTACTAATGTATTTAATGCCTGTTTCAGGGCAGGAGATTCGTTCTGAATACGGTGAGGCGTGCAACAGCGCCGGCCGGACGCCACCTCGGCAATTCGTTGTTGGAGAAGATCCAGTCCTTCTTTTCGCCGCGCTGCCGCGCCGACCACCGGTATCCCCAAGTCCTGTTCAAGTTGGGACACATCTACCACAATTCCATTCCGCCGTGCTTCATCCATCAGATTGACACAAAGCACGGCGCGGTCCGTGATTTCGAGTACCTGCAAAACCAGGTTCAGGTTGCGTTCAAGGCGGGTGGCGTCGACTACAATTGCGGTGACATCGGGGCGTCCGAACAAAATAAAATCACGCGCAATTTCCTCATCGGTACTCGCGGAGAGGAGAGAATAGGTTCCGGGCAGATCGACGACCTTATACTTCTTACCGTCGTATTGGAATAGGCCTTCCGCGCGACCTACGGTTTTGCCCGGCCAGTTG
>JAKPRU010000087.1 GCA_029557025.1 Candidatus Omnitrophota bacterium
CCGACATTTCTCGCCTCGGCCAGGCCACCATTTTCCTTTTCGATGAGGTGAATTCTGCGGGACCCGTGTTCTTGAATCAGGGATCGGGCAACCCTGCCGGTGTCATCGGTGCTGCCGTCATTGACGATGAGGATCTCCCAGTCCCGATAGGTCTGCCGCAAAACGCTTTGAACAGCCTCCCGAAGGTAATGTGCGTGATTGTAGCAAGGGATGACGACGGATACCTGGGGCGGCGATGCGCCGGACGACCCGTGGAAGGATAGATTCCATGTCGTCCTGGCCAGCAGGCGGTTGGAGAAACGGCCAAAACGAGCGAAGTGTTCCCACCCGGAGCGAAATACTCCTTTGGCGACAGCCTGCGCTATATCCGGGTAGGACTCCAGGTAATACGCCTCATCGAAATCTTCAGGATCAGGAACGGGAGGGTGCTTAAGGCGGTTGAACGCAGCAATCACGGATCCCGGCAGTCCCGATGGATGGGATGATTTTCCCTTCGTGATATAGGAAAGAAGCGCCTGGACTTCCTCGCTGGGGCAATACTCGTAGCTCTTTTGCAGGGACGTCACAACGTTCTCAATATCCTTGAACTCGAGAAAGGTCGACGCTGCCTGCCAGTAACAGGTTGCCCTGGCCTCGTCACGATCTTCCATCGCCGACATGATGTCCGGATATAGGTCCTCCAGCGGATACCGCTTCAGCATACCCTGGACGACTCTTGCCTCATAGCTGGTTTCCGGACCTTGACCATGTGCCGAGAGAGAGTTTGCATGAACGCGCCAGTTGCAGACAACGGCACCTGAGTGTTTGAACACCGCATCTTTTGCCAAACGACTCCAGAATTCATAATCGTGGGCACGCCGAAAGGACTCATCATAACCCCCAAATCTGCAAAAACAGGATTTACGGATCATGGTTCCCGGATTGGGCAGGCAATTTCCTCGCACCATTCTCGCCAGGAGGCGGTTGTTGCATCCGTAGTAATCCGGGTAAATCCACTCTTTCTGTGGCTTTAGGTCTTCATCTACGATCAGTAGATTTCCGTACAGTACATCGGCATCGGGAGTCCGTCTCAGGGCAGCCAGGTGACTCGCCACGGTGTGGGGTGGAAGGCAGTCGTCGGAATCCAGCCACAAGACGAAATCTCCACTTGCTTCCGCCACGGCTCGATTCCGAGTTTGCGGCGCACCCGAGTGCTCTTTTCTGATGTAGCGGATACGCGGGCTTCGGAAGGCAGCCACCACTTCCGCAGTCTTATCCTCGGATCCGTCATCCACGACCAGAATTTCATCCGCAGGGCGAGACTGATTCAAGGCACTCTCAAGGGCCCGACCAATGGTTTTGGCACGATTATACGTAACAACGGCAAGTGTCACAGTGGCCTCGGTCTCGATGGAAACCGGGGCAGAGCAAGTCTTTGC
>JAKPRU010000088.1 GCA_029557025.1 Candidatus Omnitrophota bacterium
CCCGGTATTGGATTACAATGGGTTGTCTGGATGGAGGCCGTTATGAAAAACGCAAGCCGGCTCGCCGGTATTATCATTTGCACCTTTTTTCTGGCAGTATCCTGCCGCCAGTTGTTCACAGAATCCATGGGTTCGTCTCTCAAACGCGACAAACCATCAATATCCTCATCGGCCTCCCTCGACGATCTTCTGGATATAGCACGTTCCCGTGACGGCGCGGATCAGGAAGTAGCCGAAGAACTCCTCGACGCACTCGCAGACAAGACCCCTGAAGAGATAGACGCTCTTTCCCTCGATGAGAAGACCGATATTCTCAATCTGGGAGGAGCAGCCGCGATAGATCTCGGAGAATTGGCAAATCTTTCCAATGAGCTCTCGGACAATCCCGACAACCAGAATGAACTGATTCGTGACATAATGGAAAACGCGACGAACGACGTGGATACCACCGTGCTTGAACAGCTCCTCTCTGACGAGGAAGTCCTTACCGAAGCGGAACCTGAAGCGGTCGTTGTTGCGGCGGCGGCTATTGTAGCGGATGTCTCCGCCGAAGTCGGTGCGGAACGGGTCATGGACATTCTTGCCGATCCGTCATCACTGGAATCCTCCGGTTTGACCCGGGAACAACAGAACAGGCTCGAAATAGTCATCAACGCCTCGGAAGTTATGGAAACCCGGGATGACGCCGATGACGTAACCATTGGTGATTTTGATCTTCTTGACTTGCTGCGAGGTACTATATAATGCGACTATTGACCGCGAAACCCGCCATACTGCTGGGAATTATCATTGCGCTGGGTATTCCGGGAGTCTCTTCTGCGCAAACATCGAATTTCGAACCGGTGGCCCCGAGAACCGGCTCGGCACGTCTTGCCGGTTTTGGCGGTGCCTACACGGCGCTTGAAGCCGGTTTTGATACCCTGTCAACCAATCCGGCCGCTCTTGCCTACGTTTCCAAAGCCTGGTCCATAGCCCGGATTGACTCGACCGCGTCGGGACCGATATTCGACCTTCCCTCGGTTTTCAAATCCGACGACGTGGCCAACGCCATGCTTGATCTGGTAACCGAAAACAACGGACTGTATTTTTCCGGTGACATAACCGGGCCGCTCGCGTTCGGCAAAGTAGATCACAATTTCGGCTTCGGCATCTTCAACCGTACAATCACCATCGCCGACATTCCGTCAATCTCTTACGCACGCCTGCTCGTCGGCGAAGAGTTCCTCATGCTGGGCGGGTACGGTCTAACCGTTTACAAGACGGAAGACTACGAACTATCGCTTGGTCTT
>JAKPRU010000972.1 GCA_029557025.1 Candidatus Omnitrophota bacterium
GACATCTGTGAAACTGTCGCTGCCCTGTGCGCACACCATCCATCGTTCTTCCAGGTTGTCGTCGAAACATCCCAGCCAGGAGCGCACCACAGGAACTTGAACCGTGGAGGCAATGTCTTCTTCCCGCCAGGCAACCGCCCATCCGGCATTGGGATGGTAGGCTGCGTCCATGAGCCAGGCATGGTGTTTCGCGCCAACAAACACCTGCCGCTCGCATGTGCCGTCAAAGCGGAATCGCGACAGGACCACCCGGTTGTCTTCTCCCACCGCGGCCGTTCCCACTGCCAGGATCGAACCATCGGCAAGCGCTGCCAGGTGTTCCAGAGTTCCGGCGGATGAGGTTCTGTCTTCAGGATCGGACCGCACTTCCCTGCTCCACAACAAGTCGCCTGCCGGATCAAAACGAACCAACCGGTCGACGAAAGGTCCGGTTTCCGATCCTTCCTGCGTAGCGCGGACCGCAACCGCGAAGGATTCGTCCGGGAAAACGCACAGATCTGTCAGATAGCCTTGCGTTGCTTCCATGTCGAGCGGGCGTTCCCAGACCCGGGAACCATCCGGACCATAGCGTATGCACCCGGGAACCTGCAGTGCGGGAGAGGATGCCCCAATCACATCATCCGTTCGGAGGTATACCGCCAGACACCCTCCGCCCGGAAGTTCTCCCAGCAGAGGGTTGGCCGCCTTTTCGGGCAGCTCGATCCGGATGCCGGGAAACCGATCCGGATGGATGTTTTCCACGGGTTGGTAAGGGATCGGGGACTGGACCGTCATCCAGTCCTGCGGAACAGGTGTCGGCGTGAAGCCCGATATCACAAACGGATCGCTTCCCGGACGGTTGTCTCCTCCGCAGGAGGTCATCACAGCGCCGAAAAACACGACCGACAAAAGGGTCGGAATCCAAAGCAGATATGTACGCCTCGGCGACCGTCTGCGAATATACCGGTCGAGTACAGAGTCGTCTCTCTTCATAGGATCACCCGGTCGAACGATTACACCCGTTCTTTTTTCTTCTTTGCCAACTCGTTGGTGTCGATCGAGCGGCCAAACACCACAAATCGCCAATAGAGAAATTCTGTCGAAAAATTCACCAGCATCGTGCCGATGAGAACAAGGTAGGCATTCCATCCC
>JAKPRU010001008.1 GCA_029557025.1 Candidatus Omnitrophota bacterium
CGCCGGAGCGCCCCACGAGAAGGAAGGTCAGCGGCTGATCGACTTCCTGCTCTCAGAAGAAACCGAGGAATACCTTGCCCAGTGCCGATCTGCGCAGATCCCTCTGCGTCCCGGTGTAGAGAAGCCGGGGAAAGTGCTGGACCTGGAAAAACTGAGAGTCATGGACATTTCCTATCCTCAGATTGCGCAGACTCTTCCAGACTCGACGCGATTTGTTCACGAGGAATTGCCTGGTTTTTAGCGGTCCTTACCCCGGCCCCCTTTCCAGCCTCACCTCCAGATGCGCTAACTTAAGTGGTTGACAGATCATGGCGGGAGTATTATTCCGGAGGTATGGAAAATATCGTAGAAGGTGACTCAGACCGGTATTTGCATAAAAGAACAACGCGCTCTCCCTTGTGATTGATTGCGTTCCGACAGAGTAAGAAGGCGATCGAACGGCCGTTCAGACGTCGGAATTGTATCGGCTTTGTCGGCAGATCGAGCGGGTTTTTAAACACTTGAAGAGTATTCTTCCATCACGAAATCTGTGTGTGAAGAACCCGCAATTAGCGAAGATATACCTCTTTTCGAAAATCCTGGGAGCGTGATTCACGAGGGATCAGATAGCGATGAAGGAATCCTTGTCTCTGGGAGACACTCGAGAAGAACATGAGGAAATTGAGGCGCCGCCTGCGGGATAGTCCAAGGCGGGGAGAGAAACAACAGTGGCCCATAAACCTACTGGCCTCCCTCGGGCCAATTTAATCCAAGCCGGTCGAGCATGGTGCGGATGCGGACAGTGTAAGTGTGATAGCGGGCAACATGTTCCTGTCCGGCAGAGGCGAGGCTTTCCCGCCCGGCTTTGTTTTCAAGAAGTTCGGCGACGGTTTCGTAGATAGACTCCGGGGATTCTGGAAACCGCGCATGAACACTGTCGGTCAGGAGTCCCTGCTCGCAGTCTGCCACCCAGTCCGCGACAAGGCAACCGCCTGAAATCAGCACATCGAAATCCCTTGCGTTCAAACAGGTCGGGCATTGGCAACTATGCAGACCGATATTGACTTGGGTGGAACGATAGAGGTCCGGAACATTGTCAACGCCGATTCTTCCATGAATGCGTTCCGGTGGCATTCCCGGGAACAGGACTCCCCAAGTGTCGGTTCCATACAGGTGTAAACCGAGGGGAATCAGGGGCCGGAGGTAACGGACTCGTTTTTCACTATTGGCGGCCACATAGAGGAAATAGGCGACTGCCGCCGTGTTTCGCAAAGGAGTTGCCCGCCAGACACCGACGACTTTCTCGATAATCTCCAGTGCCTGTTTCGATGGGCAGACCATCCGAGCGCATTCCATGGGGGTTTCGGCATCGCCGCTTACAAGACGGTCTATCTGATCCAGGATGGGACCACGATCAGCCTGCGGCAACGCAGAGAAAACATCTTTGAGATCGGTCACATTCCCTACAAAAGCGACGGGGTGCTGAAATCTTTCCCGGACTTCTCCCGCCCTCGTTACGCTGGCCGCAACGGGCAGGAAGCCGCCTTTTCGTGCGGGGGAGCAACTCAGGGCGGGTTCGAATGTCCGATCCATCCAGAACACAGTGTCATGGTCATCGAACGAGTCCGGGCCGATCGTAGAGTAAAAATCCGAACTATCGGAGAACCAGGCGACTCGTCGCAGCGATTGGAGAAAGAGATTGTCTTTCGGCAGTCCGAGCGGACGAACAAAGTCACCACCCGGCATATTTAAAAGCACAACAAAATCCGGCCGGACCCGTGCCAGACTGGTTACGAGCCGCAGCGGCACGGTCCGGCAGGGCTGGATGGACTCGATATGGACCGAAAGACCATTCGCGCGGAACCCATCGGCGATAGCGTGAACGATGGGTGCATGAAAACTGTTGGGGACATTATATGTCCAGATTTGACTTGGCCCATGTTCGGGTATTGTCACCGGCTCTCTCAGGGAGCGACACACCGAGGAATAATCCGGGGTAATTTCAGTGTACGCCGAGGATATGGCGGTTTGATATGCTTGGGTTTCCTCGGCGGAGAGACCGGGAGCAGGTAATGCGGCGATCAGATTCCGGCCGATCATGTAAAGCGACTCGCGCCGAAAGAGATCGGCGAGTTTCGATTTCAGGTCAGGGCCAATACACCAATAAACATCCGGCGAAGTGAGAACCGCGCGGAGATCGTACAGATGAAATGCGGAACGGACGGAATCCTCGGAATGCTCCAGGAGAACCACGACGGCATCGGGCCTTGTGTTTGGATTCGCCAAAACCGCCGGGACGAGTCCGCTGTGAATGCCCATAAAGAAAACAAGCTGAGCGTTTCGGATTCGCCGGATTTGCCGTTCCAGGTAGGCGCGGGATCGCTGTAATTGCTCGGTGGGGATAGGGAGTGGTTCGAAATCGGGATTGACTTCAAGGAACTGTGCCTCCAGGCCGGACTGCGGCCGAATGCAGGCCAGATTTTGCGAGAGGATTTCATTCGCTCGCGGGGTATGTGAAGGGTGCTGGGGCAAGCGGGTTCTCCGGTTGAATGTCTCGTTCCCCTTCTTTGATCTGCCGAGATTCCTCACATTCGTTCGGAATGACAACCGACCTGTCATTTCGATCAAAGGGAGAAATTTCACCGGTTGGTGGGCTAGCCCGCAGACGGGCTTGAGCCCACCCTACAACTCACAATACACTAGCATAACGACATGGACGGGCAAACGAGAGAAGAGAGTATCTGGCACAAAAATCTGGCTGCTGCTGCGGCCGATTCGGAACAGGGGCGGATTTTACAGGAATGCCACCGTCGGTTCCGCTCGATGGCCTATTCCCCGAAAGAATGTGAGGATGGATGGCTGGACCTCTATTGCCGCTCCGAGGCAATGGGGCAGCGCCTGTTATATGAAGGACAGCCGAAACAAAGGACGCTCGATCTTGCAAAAGCGTGGGATGTCCGGGCCAATCCGGGCGAGTTGATCCTGCTGCTGGGGTTCGGCTTGGGCTACCCGGTGCGCGAGATTCTGGCCCGCGTCCACCAGACCGGAACGCTCGTTGTAATCGAGCCGGACTCATTAGCCTTTTATTCGACATTCCTGTATCTCGATCTATCTGATATCCTTAGAGATAAGCGAGTCTCTTTCATTGTCGGACTGAAGCCGGACCGTGCAGTAGAGGCTATCGGGTCACAGCGCGGCTGGATACGATTTTCGGCGCTTCCGCACCGTTTTCTGCTTCACCCGCCAACCACCCGCATTCATCCTGCCTATACGCGGACACTTCAGCAGGCATGGGTAGATACACTGTCGCGGGAATCCATGTATCGAGCCTCCCGGACGGAACACGGTGTCGAGGTGGTCCGGCACACCGTGGCGAACATTGGCGCGCTTGTTCGCGAGCCGGGGATTGCCGCGCTGTTCGGTCAGTTCCAGGGAATCCCGGCGATCCAGGTCGGGGCCGGGCCATCACTGAATGAGTGTATTGAGACACTGCGAAACGCACAAAGCAAAACGCTTCTGGTTTGTGTGAATGCAGCGTACAAGATACTTCGAAAGCACGGGATCGAGCCGCACATTGTTCTTTGCCTGGACCACCAGGAAGAAAATTGGAATTGTTTTGCAGATCAGACGCCGCATCCAGTCACCTATTTGATCGCCGATCCGCGAATCGACCCGCGAATTGTCGATCTGTTCCAGCGGCGTACTTTTTTTATCTCATGGCATTCTACAACCGAGAGGCTTGGTGAGCCGCAGCCGATTGAGTCTATCCCCTTGACAAAACACGGCGGCAATGCGGTCTATCAATGGCTGCAAAAGTGGATTGGAGAGAAAGGTACGGTTACCGGAACGGGAAGTGTGGCGGTCGCGGGATTTCAGATTCTCGCGCGAATGGGATGCAAGCCGGTGATCCTGGCGGGGCAGGACCTGGCATTTCCCGGAAGCCGTGCCTACGCGCAGGGGACGATCTACGACAATCCCAATGTCAAACGCGACGCACAGGCAACCCGGTCCGTTCCATCCACCGATCGGGGATGGGTGGATACAAGCGAAACTCTGACCCTGTACCGGTGTCTCCTGGAACACGAGATCAAACGATTCGGTATTCCCGTGATCAACACCTCACCCGCCGGGGCGATGATTGCGGGGACTTCGGTTCGGCAATTGGGAGCCACGCTCGCAGATCTGAATCCGATTTCGATAGACGTTTCGCGGCGGCTGGCGGACCTATACGACATGTCGGTTCCGAAATGGAAGGGGGGTTTGCTTGATAATCTGGATGAGGAAATTCGGCGTATGTCCAGTTTGCTGAAAGTTCTTGCGGATTCGGCGAACGAGGCGGAGCAGAAAGTCGGAGCCATGACTGCCGATGAGGCGGAAAAAGAGTTGCAAAGGGTGATCGGGGAAAACCGCGAGGCGTTCGATTTTCTGAATGACCTGCTTCAGGAGTCCCATGTACGGTATCAGGAGTCCCGTTGCCGGCTTCAAGCGGAGACCGATCCGGCGAAACGGGAGGAAATGCGGATCCAGTCGGTGAGGGAGGTGTTTGCGGCGATTAAAAAATGGGCGAGGATGTCAATTGATAGTTAAAAATTAAAAATTAAAGAAAAGAGGGAGAGGTCAGGGGCGGGGGGTAAGGGGTAATCGGTTGGACAGCCTGCCGATCCAGAAACATAAGGGGACAATCAGGGTGGTGTAACTGTGGGGCCAAAGCGCTGTGCCGATGGTAACCAGCGCAATTAGTGCCATATATGCGGATTCCTGTTCTCGATATCGGACAGAAACGAACATGCAGAGAATGCCGGTCAATGCCAGGCTTCCCGTTGTGCCGAGATACTTGACCGGAGAGGGACAAGCAAAAAAACGCTCGGAGACCTCCGGCATGAACCGAAGATACTCAATGAACCAGGGAACATGAACGACCGCCGGAAGGAATCCCAGGACACCACCCAGGAACGCCATCGGACCGAACGCCACTCCCACAAACGGAATCAGTAGACCGAAAGTCGGTTTAATCGCGGCGACAAATCCCACCGCAAGGCCGCGATAGAACGGTTTCCTCGCCGCTCCCAATGCCAGAATACCGCACAACAACGGGCTGACCTGACCGTTGTGGAACGCATCGTGCGCCGGAATCCAGATCACCGCCGCCAGCGTTGTCCCAGCCAGCCAGACCGGTATGCGGAATACCCATAGGCTGCCACTCCGAGAATTGTCCATAAGATATAACTCACTTTGTGCGATAACGGGGCCAGGGGGATCAACAGCACAGCCAACGGCGGCGGATAGATATACCACCATGCCTCCTCGTAAGGCGATTTGCCGTGAAGGATGGATCGCGAGGCATCGGTATAATAGCGCAGGTCAGTGCCCGGCTTTCCGGAGCGGATCACAAAGGTCTCAGTGTATGCAAATGCCAGCAGGGCTATCAACACAAAGATGGCCAGGATGGGATTCAGAGACAACATTCGCCGGGATGACTTCTCCGATTGCAGGCTATCCTGTTCCACGATCGCTTCTTTCTCCGCTTCGGTCATGTACGCCGGAAGGCTTTGCGCAAGGTTTCCGGGGAAAGACATACAATACTGGGGCGTCCATGCGGGCAGAAGTCACGTCTTGCGATGGAGCGCAGGTTACTCGCGATGGCCTCCATCGAGTCACGGTCCAGCGGATCGCCGAATTTGACGGCAGCCCGGCAGGCCAGAGTGTGCAACGCCCGTTCGACTTTCTCCTCAATGTTCCCTTCCCCTTGGAGCGCGGGAACCATATCTCGCACGATCTCCGATGCGGCCTCCATGTTGAGGTCCCCCGGTATGGCGCGAATGGCATACGTGGACAGGCCGAACGGTTCCAAGTCGAATCCCAGGCGATGAAATACATCCTGGGACTCCAAAAGAACCGGCATCTCAGCCGGAGAGAGGTCAATCACGGCCGGGAACAGGAGGATCTGCGAGGCCAGCGGACCGCGCATGGAGTGCGCAAGAAACCGCTCAAAGAGAATGCGCTCATGGGCGGCATGTTGGTCGATGATA
This sequence comes from Candidatus Omnitrophota bacterium, assembly GCA_029557025.1. Taxonomy (GTDB): domain Bacteria; phylum Hinthialibacterota; class Hinthialibacteria; order Hinthialibacterales; family JAKPRU01; genus JAKPRU01. The sequence goes on from JAKPRU010001008.1 coordinate 6,009, forward strand.
AACAGCGCGCCGTTGCTTTCCGCGAGGATGTAGCTGTTTGCCAGCTGGCCGAGGACACGCAGTTCCGGGGCCTCATCCACGGAAGAGACGCGGAGGAGATCAGCAGGGATGGCTGGTATGCGGGAAATGAAATCAACCCCCTCTTTATCTCCCCCAATCTTTGGGGGACAGGGTTTTAAGACGGTATTTGCCCGTACAACAGGCTCATTGGTGGGACCAGTCGATTCAACTCCCTCTGTGTCTCCCCCAATCTTTGCGAGAGAGGTCTTTGAAGCAGCCTTTGTTGCGGAAAGCGATGGGCCGGGATCGGGGCGGTAGAGTTCTTTTGCGGTTTCGATGGCGTTTCGGGAAACGGGGGTTCGCGATAGTTGTGGCGATGGGTAATGATCTCGGGCTGCCGGTTTGGGAGGATGCTTCTCCTCGGCGCGTTGTTCCCATGCTTGACGAACCGCACCGTATACAGCCGTGAAAACCTCGTTCTCACGGGCGAATTTGACCTCCTGCTTGGTCGGGTGAACGTTGATGTCGATGGTACGCGGGTCCAGATCGAGGTACAAAAACACAAGGGGATATCGGCCGGTGGGCAGGATATGGCGATAGCCATCCATCAAAGCGCGCTGGATGGTTCGATTTCGGATATAGCGATCATTCACAAAGGTGAAAATATGCTGTGCGCTATTGCGTGTGACCGTGGGACGGGAGATGAATCCCGATACCGAGAGCGCGGGAGTGTCCAGGGAGATGGGGAGCAGATCTCCCATGATTCCGCGCCCGTATATGTTCATAATTCGTTCGGCGCGACTGGCGACAGCGGGCAGTTCCATTACAGAGCGCCCGTTATGCACCAGGGTGAAATGGACTTTCTCATGGGCCAGCGCCAGCCATGTGACGGCGGAGCAAACATGCTCCATTTCCGTTGTGGGACGTTTGAGGAACTTTTTTCGCGCGGGCAGGTTATAGAAGAGATCGGAGACCAGGACGGTTGTCCCAGGCGGCCCGGCCGCGGGACCGGTTTCTGGGCTTGTCCCGCCATCGATCTGCACCTGCACAGCCTCTGGGTCCTCCTCCCGGCGTGTGATTAACCTGAATCGTGATACGGCGGCAATGGAGGCGAGTGCCTCGCCGCGAAATCCTTTTGTGGTGATATTTTCCAGATCCTCGGACCGGAGGATTTTGCTGGTAGCGTGACGCTGCGTGCAAAGGAGTGCATCCTCCGGTGACATGCCGCAGCCGTTGTCAGTGACACGGAGACTATTCAAGCCGCCATTTTCGACCTCGACGGAAATCCGGGTTGCACCCGCGTCGATGGCATTGTCCAAGAGTTCCCGAATCACGGAAGCTGGACGTTCCACTACCTCGCCCGCGGCAATCTGATTGGCGACCTCAGGCGGCAAAACACGGATGGTCGGCATGAAAGATTCCCCGTCTCCATCAGGTGTCGGCGCCGGGATTCTCCCCGGACTCCGTCTTCAGAAGCAGACTTACAAACAGCGTAATCAGCCCGCCGATAATGCAGATCGGCGAGACTGTCCCGGCCCAGTTGTCCGCCATAGAATTGACAAAAGTCAACAGGTACAGGCCGATGATGTAGACAGCCAAGCCTGCTATAAAGATGATTTTCTTTGTGCGCCGGGAGATACCCCGGGCCGAATCGGGGTTTTCGTTCATCATAAGGACATTATGGCAAGAAGATCGGCATTTCGTCCAGGATGCATGGTGTGGAATAGAAATTAAAAATTGAAGAAAGAGACAGAGGGGAACGGACGGGCATGGACATAAGAGCAAGGAAGGAAGGACGATGATTGTTGGGACGTTGATTAACACGGTTACGGTGTCGGTTGGCAGCCTGACGGGGACAGTGGTCGGGAACCGGCTGCCGGTGAACATTCAAAAGAGCGTACTGTACGTGCTCGGTTTGTTCACGTTATATATCGGGTTTGATAATGCGCTGAAATCGAAGAATGTGCTGATCCCGCTTGGCGCCCTTCTTTTGGGGACCATTATTGGGGAGATGATCGGCATACAAAGGTTCCTGGATGGGATCGGCGTCTGGTTTGAGAAGCGCTTTAGACTCGAACAGAGCCGAGGAAACGTAAGTCGCGGATTTATAGTGGCTTCCCTTGTGTTTTGCGTAGGGCCGTTGACGATACTGGGGTGCATTCAGGATGGGTTGACCGGGGATTACCAGCTTCTGGCATTGAAGGCCACACTGGATGCCTTTTCGAGTATGGCGCTGGCAGCGGGACTCGGAATCGGTGTATTTTTCGCGGGGCTGACGGTGCTGGTTTACCAAGGCCTTCTGTCGCTGTTTGCCTCCACTCTCTCGGGAGTATTGACCGATCCCATGATTGCCGAAATGACGAGCGCGGGCGGGATTATCCTGATCGGCAACGGTTTGCTGCTGCTGGAGATCAAGGAATTGCCGATTGCGAATTATCTGCCCGCGCTGGTGATCGCTCCGGTGATTGTGGCGGTGGTGGGATAAGGTAGTATTTCCGTGATAAGATTACCGTCAGGATGTGAGCGTAGTTTTCTTTCCCTCACCCCAACCCTCTCCCGGAGGGAGAGAGAAAAGAAGGCGCTCTCCCGAAAATGTGCATTCAGATGAGATACACAATACCATTGGGATAAGGGACACATTGAAATGAATGGAAAATTGGTGACTTTTGCGAGCGAGGAATCGGTTCCGTAGGAGCGGATTTATACCGAGTCCAGTCCCGGGACCACTCTTCGGGGGGCAGGTATCGCAAAGGTCTGACACAACATCAACTCGCGGAGATGACCGGAATTCCGCAACGCCACATATCCGACATGGAGAACAATCAACGGCCCATCGGGAGAAAGCGCACCCGGATTTTGGCGGAAACATTGAATCTGGCCGGTTACAAGGTCCTTCTATGAGTTTGCTCTCGCCGTTCGATTCCTCCCGCTCGCAACCGGTCAGTCGTCGCTTCAACAAATGGAAATTCCTATAGCGAAGCCAGAACCTCTTTCACAGACCAGATAACATACCCGACTTCATCATCCGAGTATCCCGGAAAAATCGGCAAACCGAAAAGTTCCCGTGCCACGCGGTCCATAACCGGACAGGGTTGAAAATCCCCCATCGCCGAACGGATGACAGGGAATTCATACCACGGCTCGTACTGAAACGAGGTTTCAACCGCATACTCATCCCACAGCCGTTTGCGTACAATGTCTCGAACGGCGCCGAAGACTGATCCATCCAGTCGGCACGGATACATGTGATAACAATGGGTGATTCCCTGCGGTTCGTATGGCGTCACAAATCCGGCGATTTTGCGCAACTCCGCCGACATTTTTCGACCGATGGCACGCCGTTGTGCGTTCACTGTGTGCAGGCGTTTTAACTGCTCGATTCCCACCGCACACTGAACCGCCGACAGCCGGTAATTGCCACCCGGCTGGACATCATGGTCGTAGTTCCGAACCGCCCGGGCCCGGTCCGCGTACTCTTTGGAGTTTGTGGTAAGCATTCCACCTTCCCCAAGGGTACTGATGTTTTTCTGGGATTGAAAACTGAAACAAGACAAATCCGCCCACGCGCCGCATTTCACATTCCCGTATGCCGCGCCCAACGCATGTGCGGCATCTTCCACAATGGCGATCCCATGCCGTTTGGAGACCTGTAAAAGCGGAGCCGGGTCGAGCGGCAATCCGGCGTAATCCACTACGTAAATTGCCTTTGTTTTCGGCGTAATTCGCGATTGGAGCGAGTCCAAATCGAGATTCAGGGTTTCATAGTCAATATCGATAGGAACCGGCTTCGCCCCGGCGAGCACAATCGGAAGTACGGTAGCTTTGAATGTCAGCGCAGAGATAAGCACTTCATCTCCCGGCCCGATTCTCAGAATCCGGGTGGCCACCTCCAGCGCCGTGCCCCCCGAACTGAGGGATACACCGTAAGACGCGCCGATATAGGCCGCGAATTGATTTTCAAACTCGACAATCTCCGGTGACCGGCGATCCAGCGGACGACGTTTTGTTGCAGCATCGCGGATCAGCTGCGTTACAACCTGCTCTTCTTCCGGCCCGAAAATGGCCCCCGTATACGGCCAGGGAATCTGAAATTGCTTCGGCGAATAAGATTCTGTCATTGCATTCTCCTCATCTTGTCTGTGTGGCTCATTGTAAACGAGATATGTCTGACACATCCCGCTCCCTTCATTTCGCGGTGGTTGCGGTCTCACCCGGCTCGGTGGTCAGCACCGATTTCTGACAGTTCTTGCGCCTTCCTGCACAAATTCCAGTGACTCCAATTCCAATACGAGACCGCAGTATACCCGATAAAAGCGCTTTTCTGAACCGACTTGAGGGGCAATGCGCATCGTGTCGTACTAAAACCTCTCAGATACCGGCAATTCCTATTGGTCCTATCTGTCCTATTCGTTCCACTCTCTCTTCCGCGTCATTTCTTTATACGGACCTTCTCCGCTATCAACCGCCCGATTTCCTCCTCCCCGCTCAAGAATCGCCATTCAATCTCAAGCACCCAGAACTTGCGTTCAGGCTTTCCTCTCAGTAACGGTCTCAGTTTCACAGCGTCCTTCGCGGTGCAGAGAATCGCTTCGGCATCGCGAAATCGGCTCTTCAATTCCTCGATATCTTGTTGGCTATATCGATGATGATCTCGAAAGATCGTATGCCCCAGGACCGTCGCACCCAGCCTGTTCACCGTCGCGGCAAATCCCTTCGGATTGCCGATGGCCGAGCATAAACCGACCCGTCGTCCCGCGAGCCATTGGACCCCAAGAAGACATTGGTCGGTCACATTTCGAATCGCAGAGGGGTAATGACTTGCCGTGGCCCGGATTGCCTCTGGGGCAAGGCTTTGAATCTCCCGGCTGAGTTTTGCCAGGGTGTCGGTATCGACCAGGTCGGCGCGTGTGAGAATCACCGCATCTGCGCGCCCCAGGGACTCGCGCGGTTCGCGGAGGATTCCGGCGGGCAGAATCGCCCCGTTTCCCCACGGGCACGTTGCATCCACCAGCGCCAAGTCCAGGTTCCGTCGAATCGCCATGTGCTGAAATCCATCGTCCAGGATAATGACATTGCTCCCGTGCTGCATAATTGCCGCTCTGGCTCCCAGCCGGCGGTGGGGAGCCTCAACAATCAATGTCTGCGGGATCTTTTCGCACAGCAGAAGCGCCTCTTCACCGCCCACCCTGCCCGGCTGAACAACTCTGTGACCGGAAATCCTGTTTCCATAACCTCGCAAAATGACCGCCGGAGACTTTCCTGCTTCAAACAGATATTTCGCCACCCAGGAAACACAAGGGGTTTTCCCCGTTCCTCCAACAGTGACATTCCCCACGGAAATCACCGGAACGGGCATTTGCTCCGATGGCAGCCAACCGTTTTCGTAAGCCTTTTGACGGACCACAGCGATTTTGTGGAATCCGATGGATGCGAGTTTCAGGAATGGAGACATGCACAAGAATCCGGTGGATTCCCCTCTTACGTATGCGGTCCAGGACCCGATCCAGCTCATAGGTATCCCAACTCCTCCAGTCGAATAACCGTTCTCCGGGCGGCTCCGGTGTGTTGACCGAGAACCGTAATCGCGCTTTGTCCGCACGTTCGACGCAACTCCGGATCGTCAATCCATCTTCTCAATACGGCTGGAAGTTCCGATTCACTTTTCACCTGAACGGCATTTCCACACGCAAGCAGAATCTCCGCCATGGCTCGGAAATTCTCCATATGCGGCCCGAAAACCACCGGAATTCCAAGGCAGGCCGGTTCGAGAGGATTCTGCCCGCCGAATCCTCGAAGCGACTTTCCCACAAAAGCCAGGTCGGCAGCGGCATAGACGGAGGAAAGCTCGCCCATTTTATCCAGCAGAATCACCGGCTCCTTGCCGGAAGAGCGTTCGATTTCAGATCGTCGAACATAACTTATTCCTTCACGATCCATCCATGCTGCCACTTCATCAAATCGTTCAGGCCGACGGGGGGCGAGAACCATTCGCACCGTTCGTTTTGGAGATATCTCTGCCAGAACAGGTATTAAAATTTCCTCTTCCCCAGGATAGGTCGATCCGGCCACAATGAGAATCGTATCCTCGGAAATCTTTAATTCCGCCCGCCATTTCTTGCGAAGATCCGGCCGTTCCCCGACCTGCGTGACATCGAATTTGAGGCTGCCCAGGACCTCAATGCGCTCTTTCGGCGCGCCAATCTCCGCAAATCGCTCTGCATCACGTGGAGTTTGAACGAGAAACGCGCCCACCCGGTCGAAAATCGGTCTGAGAAATCGTGCAATCCGGCGGTACTTTGGGTACGATTCGTCCGATACACGCCCGTTGACCATGACAATCGGGATGCCCTGTTTGGAGAGCTCCCCCGTCAATGTCGGCCAGATCTCATTCTCGATCAGAACCACCAGACTGGGATGGATCAAACCAATCGCTTTCCGAACGCACCAGCCGAAATCCAACGGCAGATAGAATATCGCGCTCACATTTGGGATGTTTCTTGCAATCTCCTGGCCCGTATCGGTGATTGTAGATATGACGATCCTCCGGTTCGGATGTCGTTCAGTCAGTTGAGCCACAAGGGACCGTGCAACCTGCGCTTCGCCGACAGAGACGGCATGAATCCAGATCGGCAAGTCGACCCCACACTCCGCCACCTCTCGTGGAAGAAAACCCAGCCGTTGCCGAAAAAGCCCTCGATATCGCCCATGAATCATCCGCCGCCACAGGTATTTCGGCAACTCAAACGTCGCGTATAAAAACAGAGCCAGTGGATATAGAACGTTCAAATCGCTACGTGCCTACCATTTCTTTGTGGAATCCCACATCATCATAAACATCTTGCCCACTTCGAGATTCAACTCGATTTGAGCCATATACCATGATGAACCGTTTGATGGAATCTGTGGAGTCTCTCCTGATCGTTTTCGGTTTGCGAATCCTGTGGATCCTTCCGGAATCGTTCGTTCGGGAGTTGGCCTGTCTGGTGGGTTGGGCGCTGTCGGAAACTCTGCGCTCCCGTCGGCGGATCATCGAGCAGAATCTGCGCATTGCATTCGGCCCCGACCTCAGCCCCTCCCGGATAGCCCACATTCGACAGCAGTGCTGGATCAATATCTGTTTGACCGCCGTTGAGGTTCTCCGGTTCCCATGTCAGGGCGAGAAATACCTGCGGGGGATTCGCGCGGAAGGGATGGAGCATCTGCAAAATTCTCTGTCCGACGGGCGCGGGGCTATCCTGGTTACAGCACACCTGGGGAATTGGGAATTGGCGGGAGCATGGCTTGCGCAGCGAGTTCCGTTTGGAGTGATCGCCAGACCGCTCAACCAGAAACCGCTGGCGCGTCTGTTGGACGGCCTTCGCGCGCAAATGGGAATGACCGTTTTTGCCAAGAAATCCGCACTCAAAGGAGTGCTTTCTTTTCTTCGCCGTGGCGGCTTGGTTGCCTTTATGCTGGACCAACATGCCAGTCGGCAGAGTGTCGCGGTGCCCTTTTTCGGCCAACCGGCAAAAACCGTCACCTCTGTCGCGATGCTGGCTGTTCGCACCGGCGCGGCGGTTCATTTGGGATATACCTGGAGAACCCCCGACGGTGGAATCCATGGTCGAGTCCACCCCGCGTTTCAAACCGAGTCCACCGGCGATCTCGAACACGATATCCTCGAGGCAACCGCCCAATATACTCTGGCTATTGAGACGGCCATCCGCGAGCATCCGGAGTGCTGGCTCTGGATGCACCGACGATGGCGTAAACCCAAACCGGCGGGAATACAGAAAAAAGCCCCGAAATCGGGGCAAAAATAGGAGTGTAACGGAACTAAACTCGTCGATTATCCGCGTAGATTCAAA
>JAKPRU010001017.1 GCA_029557025.1 Candidatus Omnitrophota bacterium
TTGGCCGAGCGCGACGCCCAGCGCGACATCGACCGGAGCATGCGCGACAGGAACCGGGAACTCTAAGGCAGGCAGGACAGGACGGGGGTTTCCCCAACGATATGGGGGCGTATTTGGTTTCGACGGGGATACGGAGGACTCGATAAGCGAGCGGCGGCCCTGAACCGCCCAACAACGGGAAAACAATAAGAACTGACAACTACAACACTGTAGCCGTCGCGGCTTAGTCCGCGGCCGTCGGCCCTGAGCCTCCTGCGGCGCAGGCAACCGGCGTCATAAATGCAGGGAACCAGCCCGCATAAGCTTTGCCGCGGGTGGGATTGATGAAGCTACTGAAGCCGGAACCCTGTCTGCGGGGGTTCGGCGGAGGGAATGTCAAAACACAGACTGCGCTCGGAGAAAATCTGGTTGTCTGATCTTCGGACAGGGGTTCGACCCCCCTCGCCTCCACCACAAGACAGGGACTCGAACCGGTTGGTTCGGGTCCTATTTCTTTCGCTCGAAAAAGTCGAATCTATTATATCTTGTGGAGGTGAAACGTTGGAGTATTTAATTCGAAATGGGGCTGTGGAACTGTGGGTCGCGGATACAGGACCGCGTGAAGCGCCTGTATGTATCTTGTGCAGCGGTGGTCCAGGCTGTTGCGACTACATGGAACCGGTGGCGCGAATGATTGATGACCGGCTTCGCGTGATACGGTTCGAACAGCGCGGATGTGGACGCTCGATCAAAGACGGACTCTATGACATTAAGACTGCGATCAACGACATGGAGCGCGTCCGTGAGGCGCTTAACATCGAGGCCTGGACGGTCGGTGGCCATTCTTGGGGCGCGAATCTGGCGCTCTTCTATGTATTAGCATATCCGAAGCGATCCAGCGCGCTTCTCTATCTCGCCGGAAACGGCGTCCAGCACAATCAAGAATGGGATGAGGTGTATCATACGAACCTTGAAGCACAGGGGGAACCACTGCCCGTAATGACATATTCATTCAATGCCGACGTCAACCGGGCAGGAAATGCTGATTATCGGGTGTACATTCAAGATCCCATGTTGTACCGGAGGATTGCAGACTTGGATATCCCCTCTCTGTTTGTTTGCGCCGGGCGGGATGTCCGTCCAAATTGGCCTGCCATGCAAATCGCGCATTTAATGCGAAACTCGAAGCTTGAAATCATCGAAGGTGCTCCCCACTACCTGTGGCTGACCCATGCGGGCGAACTGAAGCATTGCCTGGGGAGATTTGCACATCTAGAGGACTGAACCGAATTGAACAAGAAGGTTTGGCGATGCCAATAAAGTGTATCATGGTCTTCCATGGCGGCGACTGTGCTGTCGGGAACTGGCAAAAGAGCAACGATCCATATAATGCGCAACTGAAGCGCCTTGAGGTGAAATAACGGCCGTTTCCCCAGAGTGCTCATTCCCGATGCGGTTCTCCATCCACAACTCGCCTGAAATCGCCCGTTTTAGGTGAATTTCCTTTCCATTCCCTGAACTCCGCGATTCTTTTAATGAATCTGCCATATATGTTTCGGTTCTTATGCGTAAGGTATTGCA
>JAKPRU010001023.1 GCA_029557025.1 Candidatus Omnitrophota bacterium
CAACAAAGAGGATCAGGAGCCTTCTTCAACCGGACTCCTGATCCTCATAAACCATCTTATTGAGAGTCGCACCCCCGTTATTTTCCCAAACCGGGATACTGATTAACGGAGAGATCGACACCTGCGGTTCCCCACAAGAGAAGCACCGATTGCAGCTGTTCCAGAGTCGGCAGATACCGGCTGGCACGACCGAAGGTGTGGAGCGCGCCGGTTCGGTCCAGGGCAATGATTCCAAAGGTTCCTTCGGTTGGAACCAGCTCGAATGCCTGAAGAACCAGCGGTGTGCTCAACGGGAACAGCAGGCGAGCGTAATCGCCTTCCGGCAGATCAACCGGCGGCAAAGTATTCGCACCTTCCACCTTCGCCAGATAGAACTCGCCGACACCGTTCGCCAAGACCGCTCCAAGAAGTTCCCCGGCTTGATCCAATACAAGGTCCATCTCGATGAACGTTCCCTTGTTTCGAAGTTCTCTGGTCGGGATCAGTTGCGGCACATCGCCGATTGCGACAATCCGGCCTGTGGAGGTCAGAATGTACCCCTGCAACTGACCCGCAACTCCACCACCCGGGAGCAGTTCCAGGTCAACCGCGGTCTCTGGTGAAGCGAGGAAGGGTTTCACTTCTGCACCGTTCGCCACCACATTTCGCGGTGTTCCGCTGACAGAAATCACACGACCCAGTTCACTCAGTGCGAAGTATCCGTCCAGTGCATCATTAATCTCAATATCTACAAACCGTACCTGGCTGGCTCGGCCAAGGACATCATACACCAAGTCTGGGAACACATTCCGGATAATCTTCTGATCGGCGGCTGGGTTTTCCACAAACTGATACGAGATAGTCCTGCCTTGTTCGGTCAGCACAACCAGGAAGCCCGGAGTAACAAGCCCCCGACTGTTGACAACATTCGCGATGTCGAAAGCCGTATACCCGGAAACGCGTGGCGGATACGGTCCAGTCGGATGCGGCAACGGATCATCCAAATACCCGTTGTTATCCACATCCACAAAGCCCTTGATATTACCCAATGCGGCAATGTCGCCCCACGCGCTCAAAGCCATAATGGACTGCCCGGGATCCATCCTTGGAATCGGAATGGCCGTGACAGTAGGCGTTACGGTCGGAGTCCCAACAGGGGTCTCTGTTGGAACCGCTGTCGGCGTCTCTGTCGGTCTGAGCGTCGGTATGCTGGTGGGAACCGGCGTTGCTGTCCGAGTCGGTGTAAAGGTTGGGGTCTCCGTCGGGACCGCCGTCGGCGTCTCTGTCGGAGTCTCTGCCGCAGGCAGAATAGTAATCGAACCGGAGAACGCTTGTGCCGAAGCCAGATCGTCCGTTATGACCTTGAAATCAAGCGGGACAATCCCTTCCGGCGCGTTCGACTGAATAGTGAACCGTATTTGAGCGATCTGACCATTCCCGGAGATTGCCGGAGCCGTTCCCGCAATGCCGACAACACGGAGAACACCCGACAAATCAGCCGCACTTACCGCATACCACCCCTGAGTGAGTGAACCACGTAAAATCTCGGCAAATTTTAGGCTGATATTGTTATAGGTCAGATCAAACCCAAAGGCATCCGTCGTGGGCATATCTTCACCGGTAATCGCGATAACAACGGCATCACCGGGTCGGCCTTCCGCCTGCCCCGCACGCAGCTTGGGAGTCACCGGCACAGGAGTGGCCGTAGGAGATTCCGTCGGTCTTGGCGTTGCCGTCGGCGACTCTGTAGGTCGCGGAGTCGCGGTGGGAGATTCCGTCGGCCTTGGCGTTGCCGTCGGCGACTCTGTAGGTCGTGGGGTCGCCGTTGGGGTCTCCGGAATGACCGTCGGAGTCTCTGTTGGAGTCTCCGGAATGACCGTCGGAGTCTCT
>JAKPRU010001063.1 GCA_029557025.1 Candidatus Omnitrophota bacterium
CGCCGGAATGGGACTGCCGAACATGAAACGCTGCTCGGATGAGTTCTCCATCAGCGCACCGGCCTCTGGAACCACGGTGACCATGAAAATCCTGTTCAATCCGCCCAGCCAGGCGACCCACCAGGAGAACGCCACGGAGGAGAAGACATGACAAACCGGAAACCGCAGACTGTCTTGGAAGCCGCCGCGCTGATCGACGCTGTGCCGGTGATCGGAGAGGGGGCCGGGCCGGTGGAGGGAGTTTACTGTTCCGACTTACTTTCCGATGTTCTGGCGAATGCCCGGGAGAATAGCCTGTGGATCACCGTACAAAATCACAGAAACATTGTGGCGGTTGCAGAGACACGGGATGTGGCCGCGATTGTTGTTGCCGGTGGGCGGCCCGTTTCGGATGACACAAAGAAGCAGGCCGAACGGCTCGAAGTTCCCATTTTTTCCAGTCCGTTGACCGTATACGAAATCGCCGGACGCCTTTATGTTGCGGGGGTGGGAAGAGAGGAAAGAGGTGGTCCACAAAGTCCACCCGGTCCACAATGTCCGCCCAAGCAGAAAGCAGCAGGAGAACCGCAATGACTCCATTTCAAACACCGCCGCCCGTATCCGCACTTGCGCCGGATATCTATGAACACCCCAGCGGGGACCCCCGTTTCCTGGAATTGGACCGGATCATTAACCGCGAAAACGGCCGGGAAGACTCCCTGATTCAGATCCTTCACGCGGCACAGAGCCTCTTCGGATACCTGGGCGATGATGTCATTCAATACCTTTCCCGTCGAATGCACGTGCCGGTCTCAAAAATCTACGGCGTGGTGACATTTTATCATTTCTTCACGACGATTCCGCGAGGCAAACACACCTGCATGATCTGCACCGGCACAGCCTGTTATGTGCGTGGAGCGGATCGCCTGGTGTCTCGTGTCTCCCAGGAATTGGGGATAGAACCCGGTCAAACCACGCCCGACGGACGGATCACACTGCAAACCGCTCGGTGCATCGGAGCCTGTGGTCTTGCCCCCGCTGTGGTGGTGGATGAGGATGTCTATGGAAAAGTCAAAGTGGATAAACTTCTCAAGCAGTTGAAAAAACTGACCTGATCGGACTGACAACAGACTCCATGCTGGAAGAACTGGCGCAGGACATACTGGATATCGGTGTCAATGCCGCCTCGGCGCAGGCAGGGCGGATCGCCATCCGTGTCACCGAAGACACATCCGCCGACCGTCTTTCAATCCTCGTTGCGGATAACGGAAAAGGGATGAGTGAGGAATTGCAGCAACGGGTTTTGAACGGATTTGCCACCACCAAGTCAGGTCACAGTAAGCCGGTGGGCTTGGGTATCGCTTTGCTTCGTCAGGCGGCAGACCTCTGCGATGGCCGGTTTCGTTTGTGCTCCCGTGAGGGGCGGGGCACGCTCGTCGCGGTCTCCATGGTCCGCTCCCATATCGACCGTCCGCCGATGGGCGACCTTGCCGCCGCCATCATGGCGTTGTGTTCTACGGAACACGGAATGCAAGTCCGGTTCGAACATCGGTGCGATAATCGTTCCTTCGTGTTCGACAGTGCGGAGATCCTTCCACGGAACAATGGAATGGTCTCAGCGCCGAAACTCATAGAAATCGACGAACTGTTGCGAGAGAAGGAACGAGGTCTGCTGGAAGTAACACATCGAGTGGGTTGTTAAGGGACGTAGCCAGGCAGAGACGCCTGGCCTACTGGTAGGACAGGCCTCCGTGCCTGTCGATGCAAGGAATAGCCGGTAGGACAGGCCTCCGTGCCTGTCGATGAGGGGGCAAGAGGAAGAACAGGAAGTCTGGAGGTCTCTATGGACATCAACGATCTGAAAAAGATGCGGGATCAGGCGAAACGGGACCTGGAACTGCGATCCGGCGAGCATTCCCACAAAATCACAATCAGCATGGGAACCATCGGGATCGCAGCCGGCGCGCGCGACGTGATGAAAGCGGTAATCGACGAACTGGCAAAACGCGACATTGACAATGTCCCTGTCACGATCACCGGCTCCCTGGGCTTTGACGACCAGGAGGTGGTGATGCGGGTCGAATCGGCCGATGGCGAACAGGTTACTTATGCCCGACTTGACCCGGAAAAGGCGCGCCTCATTGTTCGCAAACACATTGAGAACGGCGAACGTGTCAGGGAGTTTATTGTTGGAATGGCGGATCATTCCGCAAAAAAAGAGGAGTCGAAATCATGAACTACCGGACCCATGCTTTGCTCTGCGCCGGAGCGGCCTGCCTGTCCTCCGGTGCGGATAATGTCCAGGCCAAGCTGGAGGAAACCATCAAGGAGACCGGCCTCTCGGATGAAGTAAGAATCGTCCGAACCGGCTGTGTCGGGTCCTGTGACCTGGCGCCGATCCTCATTATCGAACCGGATTCCGTCTTTTATCAGAAAGTCAAACCTGCCGATGCCGAGATGATCGTCCGCGAGCATTTGCTGAAAGGCCGCATTTACGAAAAGAATCTCATCCGCGACCCGGACACCCGTAACCTGATTACCACCCATGCGGATTTTGCCTTTTTCCGCAAACAGATGAAAATCGTGCTCGCCAACTGCGGGCTGATCGATCCCGAAAATATCCGCGAATACATCGCGCGGGATGGTTACCAGGCGCTCGGTAAAGTCCTCTCCGAAATGGAACCCGAGGAAGTAATCGAGGAACTGGAAACCAGCCGACTGCGCGGGCGGGGCGGCGCCGGATTCCCAACCGGCAGGAAATGGCGCTTTGTCCATCAGGCGAAAGGGGCAGCGAAATACGTAGTCTGCAACGGCGATGAGGGTG
>JAKPRU010001067.1 GCA_029557025.1 Candidatus Omnitrophota bacterium
GTACGGATTAAGAAGTGTTAATAAATTACCTTGATAATAACCATTTTCGTCGATCGGGATTCCACTGAAGATATTAGCGAAAGCGACCCCGAAGAGCAGAGCCGGCAAGAAGCTGCCGACTACCATGCACCCGTCCCAGATCGGCCGGAGAACCGGATGCTCGAACTTGCCTCGGAACTCAAACGCAATCCCGCGAAGAATCAAAGCAAATAAGATCAGCATCAGGGGGGTATACAATGAGCTGAACATAGTAGCGTATATTCGGGAATGCCGCAAATGTAACCCCTCCCGCAGTAATCAGCCAGACCTCGTTGCCGTCCCAGAACGGCCCCATGGCGTTGATAATGTTCCGCTTGTCGCCCTCGTCTTTCGCCAGGACCGGCATTAACGTCCCCAGCCCCAGGTCGAAGCCATCCAGCATGAAGTAGACCGCCCAGAGCAGTCCCCAGAGGAAGAACCAGGTGCTTTCAAGCATGGCTCCATTCTCCTTTCGGATCGGGTGACAGCGGGCCAGGCCCCTTTCGTGCATATTTGAATAACAGGTAAAAGTCCGCCAGACCCAGCAACGAGTACAGGAAAAGGAACGCGACCAGCGATACAGCTACCTGGGATGCCGCAATCGGCGATGCGGCCTCCGAGGTTCTCATCAACCCGTACACGATCCACGGTTGACGGCCGACCTCTGCAACAATCCATCCTGCCTCACAGGCCAGGTACGGCAGCGGAATAGAGTACAGCATGACCTTTAAATAAATCGGGTAGTCCAGTAGTCGATTCCGTAAGAACCAGCCGAGAACGGTCAGGAAGAGGAACAAGAATCCCAGGCCCACCATGAGGCGGAACGACAGGAATGTCGCCAACACGGGCGGATGATCCTGCTCGGGGAACTCGTTAAGACCCTGTACGATCGCTGAGCGATTATGAAACGCGAGCATACTCAGCGCACCGGGAATGGGAAAAATCTCCAGTCGGTTCCGGTTGTTCTGTTCGTCGGGGATAGTCAGCATGTATATCGGCGCGTTCGCGGTTGTCTCCCAGCGCGATTCCATTGCGGCCAGCTTGGCAGGCTGGACCTGTGCTACTTCCGCACCGTGGATATGACCTTCCAGCACTTCCGCGATTGAAAAGATCAGCGCGAAAACGAGACCGATTCGGAAGGATCTCTCGAAGAATGCGATTTCGTGTTTCCTGAGAAGATGATAGGCGCTTATGCCCATTACAAAGAATCCCGTCAGGATATACGCTCCGAAAACCGTGTGGAAAACCTCCATCACGGCAAATTCCTGAGTTATGACGGCGAAGAAGTCGGTCAGTTCCGCTCTTCCGTTTCGAATGGCATATCCGACCGGGTGTTGCATCCAGGCATTGGCGATCAGAATCCAGAGCGCGGACAAATTGGACGCGATGGCTACCAGCCAGATTGAAACAGCGTGAATCCTCGGCGACAGTCGTTTCCAGCCGAACAGCCAGACCGCGATAAAGGTCGATTCCAGGAAAAAGGCCAGGGTCGCTTCGATGGCTAAAAGGGATCCGAATATGTCGCCGACATATTGCGAGTAACGCGACCAGTTGGTCCCGAATTGAAATTCCAGTGTGATCCCCGTCACCACACCCAGCGCGAAGTTAATGACGAACAGGGTCCCCCAAAACCTGGCCATGCGCAGGTAGTCTTTATTTCCGGTCCGCACAGAAACAGTTTCCATAATGGCTACCAGAATCGATAGCCCCAGGGTAAGCGGAACGAATAGGAAATGAAACAGGGTCGCCACGGCGAATTGCAGCCGCGAAAGCATCACAACGTCCATAAGAAATCGTTCCCCCTTTTCTGTGAATAAGCGATTCGGCTATGAGTCGACGCTGTCCTGTCCCCCGGGATAGGACCGGGGCGAGTGGAATTCCTGGCGGTATCGGTTTCTCGGCCACCGATGCGGCGGGGTATGTCTTCGCTACACATACGCTACAGGCGGTCATTTACCGCTTTGCCGATCTTTCGGCCCAGCTCGACGCAGTTCGCCAAGTCCCCTGCGGCAGGCACATATTTCACACGGATTCCGGGATCGGGAACCTCGAATTTCATCTCCGCCATTACCTCGTTCAGCAGTTTGACGGCCTCTCCGCTCCATCCGTACGAGCCGAACGCCGCTCCGATCTTTCCCACGGGTTTCAGCCCTTTCATGTAGGACAGCATATCCGCCATCAGCGGCAACACACCGTTGTTGATTGTAGAGGACCCCAATGCGATGGCTTTCGCGTCAAGGACTTCGGTCATGATGTCGTCCCGGCTGTTGGCTCTCAGGTCGAACAGTCGCACACTCATTCCCTCCGACATCAAGCTGTCCAGCAGTGCGTTAGCCATTCGCTCCGTGCTGTGCCACATCGTGTCATAGACGACTAACGCTTTCGCCGTCGCCTCCTGTTTCGACCATTTCACATAAGATTGGAGAATCTTATCCACATCCCGTCGCCAAATCAGGCCATGATCCGTTGCGATAGTGTCGAATACCCAGTTCCTCTCCCGGACCTCCTGAAACACGGCAGTGATCCGGGGGGAATACGGCAGCAGGATGTTTGCGTAGTACTTGGCCGCCTGCTTGAACAGTTCGGAGGAATCAACCTCATCATCAAACCGCTCGCCTGTCGCCCAATGCTGCCCGAAGCCGTCATGGGAGATCAGCAGTTTGTCTTCGGGGATGAACGAAAACATGCTGTCCGGCCAATGGACCATTCGGGTTTCCAAAAACTCGACGGTTCGTTTGCCGAGGGAAATCCGATCCCCGGTCCGCACTACTTCGTAAGGCCAGCTGTCCTGATGGAAATGGTGCAGGAGGGCATCCTTGCCGTTCGGGGAGCAGAATATTTTCTCCGGTTTGACCACGGAGACAATCTCCGGCAGACTGCCGGAATGATCCAGTTCAACGTGGTCAACGACTATGTAGTCGATCTGTTCGGGATCGATAATCTGCCGGATATTGTGTACCATTTCGTCACCGAACCCCGGCTTGACCGTGTCGAACAGGGTAACCTTTTCGTCGAGCACCAGAAAGGCATTATAGGTCGTGCCCTGGTGCGTGGAGTAGCCGTGGAAATTGCGGACATTCCAGTCCACAGCTCCCACCCAGTAGATATTGTCCTTTACACGGACGGGTTCCATGTGTTGCCTCCTGTTGTATGGCGGTCGGCGATGAAGACAGGTGTGGTTTATGCGGGGGAAAAGGCGTCTTTTCCGGCGCCGCACATGGGGCACACCCAGTCATCCGGTAAATCCTCGAATGCCGTTCCCGGATCGATCCCGTTGTCCGGGTCACCCGTTTCCGGATCGTATACATAGCCGCAGATTTCACAAGTGTAACT
>JAKPRU010001108.1 GCA_029557025.1 Candidatus Omnitrophota bacterium
GAGGGTTCTGCGGTTCCGGACGGCGGATTCAGTACAGGATCGGATGATCTCGCAAGCGCGACGCTTTTCACCGAACCGGCTTCGCTGGGACTCGCGGAAGTTGTGACGGTCAAGAGATAAGGAGGCGGTACTGTGGTCCATTTCGAAACTGTAGAAATTACCACCGATCTGTTGATCGTCGGTGGGGGTATGTCTGCCTGTGGGGCCGCCGTGGAGGCGGCGTATTGGGCGAAGAAGAACGGCCTGAAGGTGACTCTGGTAGACAAAGCCGTGATGGAGCGAAGCGGCGCGGTGGCTATGGGGTTATCTGCAATCAATCAATACATCGGACTGCGGGACGGGCAAAACACGGTCTGGGATTATGTCGATTACGTCCGGAAGGATCTGATGGGCATTACTCGTGAGGACCTTGTGTTTAATGTTGCGCGTCACGTGGATTCATCGGTTCATCTATTCGAAAAATGGGGCCTTCCGATCTGGAAAGATAAAAAGGGGGCTTATATTCACGAGGGACGATGGCAGCTGATGATTAACGGCGAATCCTACAAGGTTATTGTAGCGGAAGCGGCCAAGAATGCTCTGGGAATGGAGAATATTTACGAGAGAGTATTCATTGTAGAACCGTTAATGGATGGAGATCGGGTCGCCGGCGCTGTCGGATTCAGTGTGCGCGAGAACAAGTTTTACGTATTTAAGGCCAAGGCGGTTGTTGTGGCGATGGGTGGGGCGGTGCATATCTTCCGGCCCCGGTCTATTGGTGAAGGCCTTGGACGAGCCTGGTATCCGCCGTGGAATTCCGGTTCCAGCGCGTATTTCACCCTGAGAGCAGGCGCAGAAATGACGTGCCAGGAAGTGCGTTTTATCCCGGTCCGATTCAAAGATGGGTACGGACCGGTTGGAGCGTGGTTTCTTTTGTTCAAATCGCGTGCGACCAACGCCATGGGCGGCGACTACGTGGTCGAACACAAGGACGAGCTCCAGAAGTGGGGTGAGTACGGCAACGTCAAGCCGATTCCGACTAACCTTCGCAACCGGCTTGTCATGCTGGATGTCATGCAAGGTAAAGGTCCCATCTCCATGAGAACGGAGGAGGCCATCCGGAGGATCGCTTCGGCGGAATCGGACAGGAGAGCCGCTCAGAAGAAGTTAAAGGCTCTCGAATCCGAAGCTTGGGAAGATTTCCTGGACATGACGATTTCCCAAGCGATTTTGTGGGCCGCTACCAATGTGCAGCCCGAAGAGAAATCGTCGGAAATTGCTGCAGCGGAACCGTATTTCATCGGCTCACACTCCGGCGCCTCCGGAGCCTGGGTCAGCGGCCCCGAAGACGTTGCTCCCCCGGAATACCAGTGGGGCTATGTCAACATGGCTACCGTCAAGGGGCTTTTCTGTGCGGGCGACGCCTCGGGCGCATCCAGCCACAAGTTCTCCTCCGGCTCTCATGCTGAAGGAAGAATTGCAGGGAAGTCTGCCGTTCGTTACATTGTAGAGAATCCACAGCAGCCGAAAGTTGATATGGCGCAGGTCGCGAAGCTGAAGGAAACGATATTGAGGCCCCTCGATGTCTACCAGCAACATAAGAACGAAACCAGCGATCCGGAAATCAACCCGAATTACATCAAACCCAAAATGTTCATGTTCCGTCTCCAGAAGATCATGGACGAATATGCGGGCGGTGTTTCCGCGCAGTTCACCACAAACGAGTACCTGCTCAAGAAAGGATTGGAACTTCTGGCGTATCTCAAAGAAGACTCGGCTAATCTTGCGGCAAAGGACCTTCACGAGCTCCTGCGCTGCTGGGAGAATGTGCAGCGCATGTGGCAGGCGGAGGCTCATGTACGTGCCGTCCTGTTCCGCGAAGAAACCCGTTGGCCGGGATATTATTTCCGTGCGGATAAACCGGCGCTCGATGAGCAGAATTGGAAATGTTTCGTAAACTGCTGCGTTGATCCGAACACCGGGGAGTGGGAGATGATGAAACGGGATATCATCCCCCTCCGGTTGTAACACTTCGCTTGATTGCGCGGTTTTCCGGGCGCTTTATGGGCGCTCAGAGGAATTTACCTATCGACATGGGCACGGATGTTGTTCTTGTATTTCTCCTATTCCAAGTTTGCTCATTTGATATCCGGGACCATCGCGATCAGTCACGCCAGGGTCGGTGACCGGGGTTTCCGAAGATTCCTCGTCCAAGGCGGTGTGGGAGGGCAGGAGAATCCTTGCCGGGGGGTTCCTGAACTTTTCAATGGGCTGAGTTTTCGACAAGATCAAGAGCCGGCCCTTCCCCTCGTCGCCTGGGTTGACAATATTCCTGTCAGGTCACCTGTCGAGACATCGCATCGGTGATATACTTTACAATGATCGGGTGGATGAATGCCCCTGGATTGTCCGGGATTCGTCAGGAGGGGGAACGAAACTGGGTTCGATGGAGTCTTTAAATGCGTCCAACATTGCACATTGCTCCGTTTATTGTGCTTTTGTGTGTCGGTCTTTGTCTCGGCTGCTCCGGTGTGAGCAAGAAGGTCAGTAAGGTGGGGGGGAAGGCCGTTTCGCCGGTAACCAACGTCGTGAAAGGAACGACGAGTCGGGCCAAAGGGGTCGGATCCGATATGGCGGACGATACCCGTAAATACAGCACCCGGCTCTTCGGCATGGAGCAGAGCAACCTGACACAGAGTCAGAAACAGGCTATTGCAAATTACGAACGAAAAAAGCGCTACGAACAAAACCTGCGTCAGCGCGATTTGGACTCCCGTCTGGTTCCCGATATGGCGAAAGTGAATGTGATCAAGTAGCCTTGTCCCCGTGTTTCGGGGATTATGGGACAGACGGATATGCGGGATAATCGGATTTCGTGGACGTCACATCAGAACGGCAAGCAAGTCTGCGGGAATTGGCGCGACGGTTGGGGGTGCCCCATGTCGATCTCGGTTTGTTGCATGAGGCTCTCTGCCACAGCTCTTTCGCCAATGAGAATGCGAATTGCTCCACGTACGGCAACGAACGCCTGGAGTTTCTGGGAGATTCGGTTGTCGGCCTGGCAGTGACCGAAG
This sequence comes from Candidatus Omnitrophota bacterium, assembly GCA_029557025.1. Classification (GTDB taxonomy): domain Bacteria; phylum Hinthialibacterota; class Hinthialibacteria; order Hinthialibacterales; family JAKPRU01; genus JAKPRU01. The sequence continues at coordinate 3,054 of JAKPRU010001108.1, forward strand.
CCCTGTACCTGAAATTCCCCGAAATGAGAGAAGGGGATCTCTCCAAGATCAAATCCATCATCGTATCCAAACGCATTCTCTCCGAACGAACGGAGGAACTGGGACTTGGTGACTATCTTCTGCTGGGCAAAGGAGAAGAGCAAACCGGAGGCCGACGTCGGTTTTCGATCTTGGGGAATCTTTTCGAGAGTGTGGTGGGTGCAATTTATCTGTCAGAAGGGATTGAAACCGCGAAGCAGTTTGTGCTGAAGCAGGTCGGCGAGGAGCTTCACCGCGCCGCTGTCGGGGAGAGCATCATCGACTATAAATCCGACTTGCAGGAACGGACACAGAAAGAATTCGGAGTTCTCCCGATCTACCGTCTGGTGCATTCGACCGGACCGGACCACGACCGCGAATTTGTTGTTCAGGTCTTGATGGGGGAGACCATCCTTTCGGAAGGGACCGGAAAAAGCAAGAAAAAGGCCGAGAAGGCAGCAGCCCAAAACGCTTTGAAAAGACTGGATTCCGATAGAACTAGGCTGGTTCCTGAGCTTACTGAAGAGCCGACGTTACGACCATCTCAAGAACCGGCCGCCGTCGGTATGCCGACAGTCCCTACGGAGACACCGCCACCGACATGCCTGCCCCCAATTCATTTGTCCCAACCGAGAAGAGTCAAGCCGTTAACCGCCGTTCCCAGGGAAGGGCGGATTCTTGCCATCGACCTGGGAGAAAAGCGAATCGGCATTGCGCTCTCGGATGAACTTCGAACAATTGCTCAGCCCCTGGTCACCATGAAGAGCAACCGTACCTCTGCACTCGTGAAGGACGTGACCGAGTTAATACGAAAGCATGAGGTTTCTGCGGTTGTGGTGGGGCTGCCGCGCACACTGGATGGGCAGGAGAGAGAGTCTGCCGCCACGGCCCGCAAGATTGCCGACCGACTGCAAAAAAGCCTTTCCATGCCTGTGATTCTGTGGGATGAGCGTCTCTCTACAGTCGGTTCCGAACGTCATCTGATCGAATCCGGCGTCCGTCGCAGGGACCGCCGGGATGTAATCGACCAGTGCGCCGCAGCATGGATTCTCGAAGGCTACCTGGAATATCTCCGACAGAATGAGATCCCGTGAATGCTGAAACGGATCATGCACCCTCGCCGCAATCCTCTCTCAAGGGGAGAGGGGGCGATTTTTATCGGCAGCCGGCGCTGGTCTTTGTCCTGATCACCGCCGTTTTTGTTGGTGTGTATCATTCCTCGCCGGTTCTTGTTGTTGCCTGGCGACTGAGGGAGTTTCTCGCGGGTGTGATTCCATTTGTGATCGGTTGGCCTCTGGGGTGGTTGATCCTTCGTCGAGAAGAATCCATGACGAAGGCGGAGCGAATCATTTTATCTCTCGGACTCGGACAGGGGATTCTATTCGGATTCACCTTTGTGCTGCTGACCCTGCGCTTATTCTACGCCGAGTTGATTCCGGTTCTGGTCGGCCTGCCAATCCTGTTTACCTGGAGAATCTGGGTGGATCTTCTCCGCACAATTTTTGCTGCGGGTGCCAAAAGTCACACAGAACTGCGGGAGAACAATCTCTGGATTTTTTTCCTGGTTCTCGCCGGGATTTTGGGACTTGGGTGTTCCCTGCTCCCGCCGCTGAATTATGACGCTCTCGAATACCATTTGGCGGTTCCGGAGGTCTGGATTCGACACCATGGCTGGGTGGCATTCCCGCTGAACATTTATGCCTGGTTCCCCATGAATGTGGAGATTCTCTATTCGTGGGCGCTCATCTTGGGAGAGACCGCGTCCGCCGTGGTGGTGCATTTTCTTTTCGCAGTGGCCTGCACAATGGGGATTCTTTGCATTGGGACGCGAAAAAGCGGGCTATCATGCAGTTGGCTGGCTGCGGTCCTGTTTGTGTCGAGCGGTCTCATTATTCGGCTCGCCATACAGGCGGATATCGACTTGGGCGTTTGTTTTTATGCCCTGCCAGCCCTGATGATGTTTCTTCGCTGGACGGAGAGCGCGCGGCCCTCGGCAGTCATTCTGTCATCGGTTTTTGTGGGACTTGCGGTCGGCTGCAAATATATCGCGGTCATTTCCGTTTGGATTCCCATGCTGGTTCTGGTCTTGGGATTCGGGCCGTCCGGGCTGCGCCTGCGGGGCTTTTTGTGGATGGCATTCCTGCCGCTGTGTCTCCTTGCGCCCTGGCTGGTGAGGAATGTGTGCATGGTTGGCAATCCGGTGTTTCCTCTCCTGTATTCCTGGTTCGGCGGAGAGAATTGGACCGATGCGGCTGCCGCTTTCTTCCGGGCCGCGCATTCTCCCAAGGCTCTGGGACTGTCAGGACACTTGATGGAGCTGATTCGAGCGCCGCTGGATTTGACCGTCCTGAATCTCACGGTTTTCTCTCCCCTGATATTGGCCGGTGCAGCGTTGGCTTTGATCCGTCGGAACGGCAATCGTGACCTGTGTATTCTGTGGATTTATTCTCTGGTGGCTTTCGCATTCTGGTTTGTTTTTACACAGCGAAATCATCGATTTCTTGTGACCGTCGCCCCGCCGCTGGCCCTGATTGCTGCTTGGGGTATCGCACCTGAAGTTCGAATTCAGAAAACCGTGCGATGGGCCGTGATTTTCGTGGCATCCTATTCTCTTTATCTGCTGTTGATGACTCTCTCCCTGGATGGAGGTCTGAAATATCTTGTGCTGGGGGAAACGGAGGACCAGTATTACGAGCGGCTTCTGCCGCATACCCGGGCCATTCGTTTCCTGAACGAGACGGCCCAACAGCGGCCTGTGCGGGCAATGTTTGTCGGAGAGGCGCAGGCGTACGGGCTGCGTTGTGAGGCGATTGTGCCGGTTGTGTTCAATGTGCATCCCTGGATTCCACATGATTCGTTCGGCAACGCCATCCCGCAGACAGCCGAACAGGCGTTGCACCGACTTTGGGAACTGGAAGTGACGCATGTTCTGTTTAATCAATCCGAAATGAATCGCCTTATGCGGGGATTCCTGCCGCTGGGCTGGCCGGATGGCCGCGAGTTGGCGCGCCTGATTCCTCTGATGGAGAAAGACTTTCTTAAACAGGTTTTCGAGACCGAAAACGGGATCATTCGGGTTCTGGAGGTTCCGCCACCGCCAGCGGACAAGAAAGCCGATGCGCCTTCCTGACAGCGATTTAACAAGGCGGAGTGAAGAATGAATCGGGAGAATGGAGCACATGGGATTCGAACCCACGACCTCTGCCTTGCGAAAGCAGCGCTCTCCCAGCTGAGCTAGTGCCCCGGAAAAATGGAACAGGCGGTTCAGGCACAAGGCAAGTTCCGCATTCCACACACAACATACCGCGCCGCCTTTTCTTGTCAATCCAGGCTTGGAAAACGGTTTTTGGCCTTGGGCCGAAAGAATACCTGAATTTCAAAGAACGGCATCCCCGAACCGCAGAGAATAGCTTGCCTTCAAACGACGGCACAGGTTTACTACAGTCTCGAAGGTATGTTTTCGCAAAGTTCAGTTTCAACATCCTTTTTGAATTGACGCATGGCGAACGCGAGACTTTTTCTTGTTATCGGCTTCCTCGTTCCTTTCTCCACGATTGTCGTGTGGGGCGCGGAGATCCTTTTCGAGGAGGGTCCCAGCCGGATTGTCGGTGGCGATTGGGCTGCGCGCATGGCCCGGCAGATTCCTGGTGAACCGCGACCGACCGACATTTCCGATACGTCGATTCGGGAAATGATCTCTGCCGCCGCTCTCGACTTTCTTCTGCCCCACATCGGCCGTCTTGCCGAGGCAATCCGGCGGTATGGCTGGGCGCAGTTCGAACAGGAACCCGAACAGGTTCCGAGGGCGCAGAAAGTCCGTTTCTTTGTTGATTCGGCGACTCCCTCGGTTCTATGCCTGGAGCATCCGGGCAATACGAATGTTGTCGACATGCGGGCAACGGCGGATATTCGGAGCGGGAAGGTTCAAGTGGAACGATTCCCGATCGTCGGTAACGAAGACCGAACAGTCTATGTGAGTTTTCTCTCTGTTGAGAATATGGTTCTGTACCAGGAGCATTTTCAACGCCAGTTCTTTGAGGAAATGCTGGATTTGAACCGGCCCGGCCTGGAACGTGTCCGCGATGCATACCGCGCCAATAAGAACACCCTCGCGGTCTATGAACTCTCCGAGTACTTTCGGAATAAAACTACCCCGGCCGCGCTCATCCGAAAACCCGCCGCCAATCCTCAGTCGGCTACAACGGAACCCGCCGAGGCGATTTGCCGCCATGAATTGAATATCCGGGGAACTCCGTATCCATTTGGAGCGCAGATTGACTGGTCCTGTTATCATACCGTACCGGCAGAATGTCTCTGGTCTCTGAATAATTTAACGCACCTGATTGTATTACTGAACGGCTACCTGGAAACTTCGAATGAGAAATATGCCGCCGAGTTTGTTGCTCAGATTACGGATTGGATTGTCCGGAATCCTGCTCCTCCGTACACATTAACGCGAGTAGCCGCCTGGCGGAACCTGGAGGCGGGGAATCGCGGTGTCAATGCGCTTCCGATCACCTTCTATGGATTCCTGTGTTCCGATGTTTTTACACCTCAAGTTATTCAACTGATGCTCGGATCGATTTGGAGCCATGGGGACTATATCCTGAAACATCCCGCCGGATTGCGCCGTCCGAGCAACTGGAGCGTAGTCGATTCCACGGGCCTTGCGGCAATAGCCGTATATTTTCCCGAATTCCGCGACGCGGAACAGTGGAAACAGGCCGGGTACGAACGTCTGGCGAAACAATTGCAAATGCAGGTTTACCCGGATGGAGCGCAGTGGGAACTCGCCCCTTCGTACCATCTCTATTGCCTTGACCGATTTCATCGTGCCTATGATCTGGCTCTCGAAACCGGCGTGCCGATTCCCGGCGATTTCGGTAAACGTCTCCAGTCCATGTACGACTACCTGATGTGGATCTGTAAACCCGACGGGACCGTCCCGGCTTTCAGCGATTCCACAAGCACTTCTGTTCGAGCCATACTTCAGCAAGGCGCAGAGCGATTCAATCGTCCGGATTTCCGATATGTCGCCACAAGCGGCAAGGATGGGACACCTCCGGCGGAAATGTCGCACTATCTACCGTATGCCGGAAATGCCGTCATGCGAAGCGGGTGGGGTGAAGAGGCCCTGTACCTTTGCTTCGATGGCGGCCCTCTCGGCACAAATCACCAGCACGACGATAAACTCTCATTCGAACTCTCTGCTTATGGAAAGAATTTTATTATCGATCCTGGACCGTACCAGTATGTCTTAAACTCCTGGCGTTCGTATGCCGTCAGTACGCAAGCCCACTCTACGGTTATGATCGACGGCTTCGGTCAGAACCGCCTTTATTTTTCCACAGAGTATGAGGCCCCACAAAATCCGACACCTGTCTGGCAATCGAATGATCTTTATGACTACACAATGGCGAGTTATGACTGCGGATACGGGATCGATTCAATACCGGTCATCCACAAACGTCATATCTTCTTCAAAAAGAAGGAGTACTGGATTCTTCTGG
>JAKPRU010001118.1 GCA_029557025.1 Candidatus Omnitrophota bacterium
GTTTACCCCAACATGGACTTCCACGCCTACCATCACACCGACGTTTACCCCGACGCCGACCTGGACGCCGACCTCCACGCGCACGTCCACGCCAACTTACACACCGACCCGGACTTTCACGCCCACGAACACGCCGACGGGTACGCCGCCACCTACACCCACGGTGACTCCCACGTTTACGCCGACCTGGACGCCAGCCGACACGCCGACGCCCAGTGCCACACCGATGCCGACTTCCACTTATACGCCCACGAAAACACCAGCGTCTGTTGTCTATACGGACGATGATGAGTACGAGGTGATCTGGCGGCCGCCCAGCATGTTTGAAAGTTTCCTGGATGCTCAGGGCGCAGCGCGGGGAACCGTACTGGGGGTTTCGGCTTCCCTGGCCTCGTTGCCGTCCAGCCCAACGGAAGTCATCTTTAATATTGAATACCGTTGGCAAACCGGCGATACAGTACGGGTACGGGATGCCACTGGCGAGGTGCATTACTGGTACAACGCCGAAACCGCACAATGGATACCCCAATATAAATACTCGGAGATTCAAGATAACTTCGGCGGATTGATCCGTCCGGCTACTGAAGATGCATCTCTCCGATTACGTGGAAGTGGTTCAGTGACCGTTTACGTACAAGAAGGCCATCCGGACGAAGTGGTGATCTCATCGGAAGACATTTTTAATTTTTCGGTGGATTTGCCTGAGAGTACGAACCATCCGGAGTTCCAGGTGGAATTGCCGGAGGGAAAAGAGGTCCAGGAATTGATGTGGTTGGAAGTGGGAATCCCGATCCCTGTGCGTTGCGCGACGGTGACGGAAGACGGATTCATCTCTATCTACTACCAACCCTACTGTTGGTTCACAACGGACATGAAGGCCAAAGGGACTTTACGTTTGAGGGATACCAGATGATTGCGCTTGTCTTCCTCCTTTTCTTGATATTCTTGCCGGGAGCCTGGGGCAACCTATCCTTCACGGTACACTGGCCGGACCGGGCTTGTCCTTTGGAGCCTTCCGGTCCCTATACGAATCCCTTCCCGGACGGATTTGAGGTGTGGAAGGAGGGCGAGGCTGACGTCTGGACTTATCCGGATTCCACCCGTTTGGAATCTCTTACGCTTGATCCGACGGTAGCCGGGAGGCGTCTATCCAACGACGAGAATCTGTACTACGATCCGGATACGGATGCTTATGTTTTCACGATCCGGGCTCGGATAGCTTCCGGCATCACTTCGGCTTCCTATCCGGAAGGGACCTACCTGGTTCCGATCTTCAGTGTGGGCCAGACCAGCTACGACCTCAACCATCGGGTAAACGGCCAGCAGGACACCCTACCGCATATCCCGGGGAATTCCTGCCATACTCTGAATTGGTACAAAGGCGATCCCACAGCCATCGATCCTGTGGAGCAGTCCGGACATTGGGTCGGTTTTACCTTGATCGTGCCGCGCTCCTCGACTCTCATTTTCAACGCCGAGGGTGTGGCTGTAGGATATAATCCTCTGTTGCAGATCGACTTCGACTGGTTCCTGATAGCCGCCGGAGCCGGGGATTTGGGTCAGGATTATGTGTTGGCTCGGGGCTACGTGGACAGCATCAATTTCATCGTGACCAACCAACCGGAGGATATTCCGGAACCTCCGACGCCTACT
>JAKPRU010001130.1 GCA_029557025.1 Candidatus Omnitrophota bacterium
ATGCAATTCTCAATCAGAACCCTTATGCGTCCGAAGAGGTATACAGATCGCGCGGTTCTGATGCTTCGCTCTTCCTGGGAACCCGGTATGTCTTGCTTCGCGAAGAATTCCTGAATCACGCTCATTATCGATCGAGGAAGGCGGGCGTCGCTGCACATATACTCGTTACCATGGGAGGAACCGACCCCTGGAACATGACCGCGAAGGTTGTTACCGCTTTACGGAGTCTTCGGGGCATGGAGCCGGAATGTGTCATTGTACTGGCAGGCGATCATCCGCAGTATGAACGGATTCGAGGCATGGCATCCGATGTCTCCTTTCCGGTAACAGTCGAATCGAATGTCTCGAATATGGCGGATCTTATGGCGTGGGCGGACATGGCTGTATCTGCCGCGGGTTCCACGGTCTGGGAGCTGCTCTACATGGGCATCCCCTTTATTGTAGTTGTCATGGCGGACAACCAGTTGCAGAGTGCCGGCTATCTTGCGAACAGAGGAATCGCAATTAATCTGGGTAGACATGATGAGGTTGCACCGGAGGAGGTTGCATGTGCCCTGCAACGGTTGTTGGCACAGCCCGCTTTGGGGGAGAGCATGGCGCACAATGGCCGGATGTTGGTCGACGGTTATGGCGCGGATCGCATTGCCATGTATTTATCCGGGAATCGGATTCGCCTTCGAAAAGCCTGTAAGGATGACGAAAGGCTGCTCTGGGAGTGGGCAAACGATGCCGAAGTTCGCTCGGTATCTTTTACATCTGACCCAATTCCATGGGAGGATCATGTTCGTTGGTTCGACTTGAAAATGCAGGATCCTGGCTGCATTATTTACATCGCGGTAAATCCCGAAGACGTCGCTATCGGCCAGATTCGCTATGATTTGGAAGAAAAAGACGCCGTGGTGTCGATCAGCATTGACGGCGAATATCGGGGCAAGGGGTACGGGCGCGATATGCTGGAATTGTCGGCTGAACGTATCTTTGAGGAGCGAAACGTGGAACGAATTCACGCATACATAAAGACAGATAACGAAGCATCGAACCGTGTATTCGCCAAATCGGGTTACGAGTATTATCGCCAAGAGACGATTCGTGGGTTTCAGGCAAATCATTTTGTGAAGGAAAGGAAAATATCCAATGAGTCGGTGGATTGAAATTCGTGGACGGAGAATCGGGCCGGGGTACCCTACGTATTTTGTCGCGGAAATGTCATCGAATCACTGTAAAGATTTCGACCGTGCCGTGGAGATCATGAAAGCCGCCAAAGCAGCGGGTGCGGATGCAATCAAATTGCAAACCTACACCGCGGACACGCTGACCATTAACTGCGATCGAGAATACTTCTGTGTCGGCGGTAATTCTCTCTGGAAAGGGGAAGTGCTTCACGACCTCTACGATAAAGCCTGTACCCCGTGGGATTGGCAGCCGGAACTCAAAGTAATCGCAGAGGATATGGGGCTTGACCTGTTTTCAACCCCGTTCGACGAAACGGCGGTCGATTTTCTGGAAGCCATGGACGTTCCGGCATATAAAATTGCCTCTTTCGAAGTCGTGCATTTGCCGATGATCGAGCGGATCGCTCAAACGGGCAAGCCGACAATTATGTCTACCGGAATCGCTACTCTCGCGGAAATTGATGAGGCGGTTCGTACGTTTCGCAAGGCGGGGGGAACGCAGCTGGCCCTTTTGAAATGTACCAGCGCGTATCCTGCTTCACCGGACGAGATGAATCTCCGAACCATTCCGCATCTGGCGGATGCTTTCGATGTTCCCGTCGGTCTGTCGGATCATTCCCTGTATTCTGCCGTGCCGGTTACCGCCGTGGCACTGGGAGCGTGTATCGTCGAGAAACATTTCGCATTGTCTCGTTCGGACCCGTCGGCTGATGCTTCGTTTTCGCTGGAGCCGTCGGAATTGCGGAGCACAATTGAAGCAATCCGCATCGCTGAACAAGCATTAGGCCGAGTCAATTATGATGTAACGGAGAAAGAGGAGGCGCATCGGCTGTTGCGGCGGTCCATTTTCGTTGTCAGGGACGTAAAAGCCGGTGAGACGTTCACCGAAGACAACATACGGGTGATCCGCCCCGGCCACGGTTTACACACCCGTTACTACCATGAGGTACTCGGGCGCCGCGCGAGTTGTAACATCTCGATGGGAACCCCTCTTGTCTGGGACCTGATTGCCGGCTCGGAATAGGAGCGGACCCAGGTAACCGGAATGATCGGTATAGTCAACTATGGAATGGGAAATTTGCGCTCCATAGAGAGCTTCTAAGTTTATCACGGAGAGCGCCACCCTGTTCGGTAGGCAATGCGTTATTGTCTCGATCAACTGCAAGAGAGACAAACTGGGTGTTGAGGAGGTGTATATAGACCGCGGCTGCGAACCAACCGGGGAAAGGATTCAGCAGGTAAATCGGTCCCACCGATACGAACGCTGGATCGTCCGCAGATGCACCGAAAGCATATCCTCCCAGCTTTTGTCTCCGTGCAGCAAATCCCGGAGAATATAACTCACACGCCGTAGCGCTTCCAGACGGGTAAACCGAGCCACTTGCGTGATCTCGGAGGGAAGAAGATCGAGATGTTTGCAGACGCCCCGAAAAAACACCCTGGCGGAATCGTAGTTGGCATCAGGGACAAACCGATCCAATGTGTAGCCGAGCGCCAGTCCGCGCATTTCATAAAGAATGTGCGCAAAATCCAATATGGCCGCTACTTGATCGCCGGAGAAAATTACATTGTCAGGATGAAGATCGAGATGGATCAGTTGACGCGGCAAGGACGCCGCGTAAAGTTGTTTTGCCTCCCAGAGCAGTCTGGGCATAAATCGTAGCAACCGCTTCATTGTCAGAAATGTTTCGGGTTTCAGTTGCAAATTCGGCAGAATCTGTGCGACTTTCGAAATTTCCTCCTGGCACAGCGGCTCATATTGGGAAAAATCCCGCTCCGATGGAAACCACGTCTGTAAGAAAACAAACAGCCGCCCGACCGACTCCCCCAACGAGTACAACGCAGCCTCGGTTCCTGGAAAGGGATTCCCTTGCGAATACGAGAAAAGGACATAGCTGGTTGACTCGACAGGTGAAAAGAGTCGGTTCTCTATATCGCGGTAAACTTTCGGAACGGGAAGTCCCTCCTGCGCACATGCCTCTACCAGTCGGCACAGGTAATCGAGTAACGAATCAGATATCACTTCCTTGAGTACAAAATAAGAGGTAGAGGAACTATCGGTGACACGCAACAGCCGGTTCCGGGAGTTAATATCATGTCCGGCCAGGGGACGAATCATGTCCAGCGTCCCCAAGTGGTGATATCGCTCCTCAAAAACCTGCCGGAAAACCGCATCGCTCATCCGAAATCCTCCAGGGACAGGAACGTCCCTTCCGGAATATCGCGCAACGCCTTGCGTCCGACGATTCGCTCATACTGATCTGCCGGAAGGTGCGTTCCCGGTCGCCTGAAATCCAGGTCCTTCAACTGAACCGTCTCCCCTTTCATTATACCGCGCCCAGCGACCACGCTGCGACGAACATTGGGATTCACCCGCGAGGTAAACATGATTCGCGGATTCCCCATCGCGTCCTCAATTTCCCGAATGTCGCGAATGAACGCGCCGATCTCGCCGGGTTCCAGCGAC
>JAKPRU010001146.1 GCA_029557025.1 Candidatus Omnitrophota bacterium
GTCGCTGCCCGCCGGAGATCATCGCACCGCGTTCCCCTACAATGGTCTGATAGCCATCCGGCAGCTGCGAAATAAAATCGTGCGCGAACGCGGCGATCGCCGCATCATACACCTGCTCCTCCGCGAAATGTTCCAAGCCGCAGGTAATGTTGTTCCAGACCGTGTCGTTAAAAATGATGGGTTCCTGGGTTACCAGGGCTGTATGAGAGCGCAATGAACGAATCTGTACTTCCCGGATATCACGGCCGTCGATTAAAATCCGTCCCCGTGTCGGATCATAGAAACGGATCAGCAGGTTAATCAATGTAGTCTTCCCTGCCCCGCTGGGTCCGACAAAGGCAATCGTATCGCCGATTTTCGCGCGGAAATCGATGTCTTGGAGAACATAGTCCCGGTCATAAGCAAACGAGACATTCTGGAACTCTACGGCGTGACGCGGCGCAGGCATTACCCCGGCGTTGGGGAGGTCCTGGATGGTCGGTTGCTCATCCAGCAATTGAAAGACCCGTTCGGCCCCCGCAAGGGCTTCAATAATGCTGTACTGAATGTCGGTCAGGTTATTGATCGGTTTGAAACTCATAAAGGCGGCGACGAAAAACACTCCTTTGTCGCCGAGGGTCATGCTGGTCATGAATCCGAGCACAATCCAGGCGACTACGGCGACGCTGCTGTAGATGATTACCTCCATGAGGGGGGAGCTCATCGCCTGGAAAATGTGCGAACGAATGGTGAGTTGAAATAGTCGTTCGGTCTGCTGCTCGAATCGGTTCTGGTGATATTTATCGAGGTTGAACGCCTTGATGATGCGCATTCCGGCCAGGCTCTCGGAGATCATACCGTAGAGTACGGCATTTTCGATCCGTCTGGCGCGGCTTAATCGTTTGACGGTGCGGCTGATTTGTCGAATCACGCAGGAGATTACGGGCACACACGGAAGAAGCATCAGAGTGAGTTGCCAGCTGTGCGAGGCCATCAGGCCGATATAGACGAATAACTCCAGCGGTTTGACAAAAATACTGCTGAACAGGAGTTTGACCGACTGGCGGACTTCATTGATATCCCCTGTCAACCGGGCCAGAAGATCGCCGGACCGTTGGCGGTCGAAAAAACTCATGTTGAGGGAGAGCATGTGGCTGTACACGGTATTGCGCAGGTCGCGGATGGCTCGATGTCCGACATACCGGGTGAGGAAAGAGTGGGTATAGTCCACTATGCCGCGCAGCAGAGTTACGCAGAGGGCGAAAAGAAGGATCCAGGTAAGGTTTTCGGCGAGTGTGCCCTTCTCGATGGCATCGAGAAGAGGCTTGATGACCCAGATACGCCCCGCAAGGAAACTCATCATCAGGATCATGCAGATCATGGAGACAACGCAGAGTTTCCAATACGGCCGCACATGCCGCCAGAGACGGGCATAGAGGCGCCAGAAGTTGTGTTCCAGGAAGAACGGACGCGCTTGCGAGTGTTCAATCATGTTGTATACCGAAGATTGTCAATGGCACTGTCTGCAAAGATCACCGGCAAGATGCCGGCGCCACCCGGAATTGCCCTCGCGCCAACTATCGTTCTTTCCCTCATCCCCAACCCTCTCCCGGAGGGAGAGGGAAACGAGGGTTCTCCCGGAGAGAGGGGGAACCGGGTAACTTCCATCTTGTGGAGAATTAGAAGCGCAATTCCAACTGGATCAATGCTTCATCGTTCCGAATATCATCCGCGCCGGTTTCTTCATCGTTGACCGTGTATTCGGTGCGCAGGAAAACATCTTTCACGAGTTCCATAATCAGGGCAACGGTCCACTGTTGGCGGTCCCACGTTCTGGAGTTGGTGGAAACCGGATCCAGGTTGAGGTTCAATTCACCGTACCGCACAAGTGGTTCAACGGATAAAAGATATTTTAGCTCCGGTTTGAATCGATAGGAAGATTGCAAATACCAGGCATCCCGCTCCAATCCGCCATCATCCGAAGTAATGTACTGAAAAAACAGGTTCGCCTCCTTCCACTGGTAATCCAGGTTTGCCCCGTATCGGTTCCGGTCATTCCCATCCTGGATCAACCGATATTTCGGAAGACCCAGAAGGAAAATCTCATCGTCATCGGACAGTTCTCCCCAGACACCGAACAGCATCAGGTCGATTTTGCCCCATTGGCCGGATTTCTGTTTCCAACCGAGGCCGGCGCTGATCTCCTTGTTCGCATTGGAATCGCCATATTCGAGGTCATCGGCCAGGATGGGGAACGATTCATCCTCCCCGATTTCATCATCATCCATGCGAAGGCCGTTCATTACGGCCAAGTGAGAGTAAAAGGGACCCCATTCGGATTTCCCGCTGACACCGAGATCGCGGTCATGCCAGAATGCGGTTCCGGCGAGCGGATAGGATTCGGTTTTACGATCCGGTCGAAAGAACTTTTTCTGCTGGCCGATGGTCAATTCGGAGTGGAGTGGCAGGTTTCGCCAAAGCAGATAAGCCTCCTGGAGATCCGACGTGGCCTGCTGCCCGGCATCGAAGTCAGCCTCCAGAATCAGGTCATCGGTAAACCGAACCCGTGGGCTGAGCCGGACATGGTCGATCTGGAATTGGCCGTAGGGATCCTCGGTAACATCGGCCCGGCTGCGCCGCTCGCGTTGGGTGTCCCGGTATTCCAGCTCGATTTCTCCGCCGAGTTCGAACCATTTCCGTCGAAGCGAACGAAGCCAGCCTTTTTCGAATTTCTCGTCCAGATCTTCGAGGACCTGCACTCGGCGGTCCAGGTCCTGAAGCGGTTGAGTGGCGGATGCGGGATATTCCTCGGAGATTTTGGGGGATGGAAAGCGTTTCTCGACCGCCTCCAGGCGACGCTGGAGTTCCTCCACCAGTGTCCGCAGTTCACGGTTTTCGTTTTCCAAATGTTCCATACGTTGCTGAGTGGATGGATCGATCTCGGCCAGTCCCCCCACTGGAAGCCAGAGCAAACAAAGGACCACCGTTATCCTGTTGATTCGCATATTCTGCATATTGAAAAGTATAGTAATTTAAAACCGGATCGTCGATAAGAGGGGACGCTGGATTGCGGATTGGGAAATTGATAGGAGCAATTCATGAATTGCCCCTACGCCCTCTATCGGTCGCTTCATCCTTTCCTTTCATTCGCCGGGCGCTTTGGTCCAGATCGGAGAGGACCAGGCCATGACAAGCCGGTCCAGGATTTTGTATTTCTGGGTTACTCGGACATAGTAAATCGCGCCCGGTTTGGCGTTGGGATGGGTATATTCGCTGTCAAACTCCATGGTGTCGGGCCGCCAGGTATGAATGACCTTGAAGAACGGGGCGCCTTGTATCGGGTCATACCGGAGAATCTCCACGCTATCGATCAAATCCGTGCCGATGACGTTGACCCGCAGCACGGCCGGCCCCTGCAATACGGCGGTTTCACCCATTTCCACGCCGTTCAGCGTGAAATCGAGAATGATCTTGGCGCCTGTTGTGCCATAGGTGTGGCGATCATACAGGCCCTGGAAGATATCATCGCGTGTTAATTGCGGCGCTCTGACCGCCGCGAGTCCGTGATGCGGGAGACCGGGATGCGCCCGGTGGTCATCGGAAGAGGCAATCGTGGAAAGCATCAGGCCCCTCATCCAGGCATCCTGTACATAGGAGCCGGCTGGCGCACTTTGCGAATCGCTTGTGAACAGGCTGTTTTCAAAAGCCAGGGGGTGCTTGGGGTTGTACACCTCGCTGAGACCGTGCGCCGAATAGATCTCGATATTGCGGCGGAATGCGGGATTGTCATCTGCGAAGGAGATATCCTTCGGCATTTTGCCGGTGTGGTGAGGGATGGTCAGCGCGTTTCCGGCCTCCAGCGCCTGCCACAAGGATTCCAGCGTGCAATTCTTCGGGTCCAGTAACGCTCCCGGTTTGTCCCGGAAATAGACATTGTGATGCCCATACGGGGCGCCGAACGAACATTCGTAAGCCTGGATGGTGACGAACCGGCCGGGGACATTAAATTTCTCATTGAGCGCGGTGTATTCCGGCCAACAGTAGTCGCTCAGGCCGCGTGTATAGCCCTGCTTCGTGGGAGTCATCGAGTGGTCGGTCATGGCATAGAAATCGAGGCCGGTGATATATCGGGCGAAATTGAACTGGTCATCGCCGACGCCATCCCAGCTGTAATGAGTGTGGGAGTGGATGTCTCCCCAATAGATGTTCTCTTTGGGAGGCTCGACGGTGACGCGAACCGGGTTGGAGGTAGTCAGCAACTCCTCACGTGCGGTGCGGGCACTGATCCGGAGAACACCCGGCGCTTTGGGAACGATTTCAAATTCGACATAGCCGGTCTTGGGCGGAACGGAGACCTGTTTTGGGAAATCGGCCTCGCCGGTTCCCGGTGACAAATCGATCAACGACACATGTTCCACCGGGTTGAACTGGCCATCCATCAGTGAGATAAGACCGCGTATCGGTTGGCCGACAACGGCCTGGGATGGAAGATGGAAGAGAATATACGCGGCAGAGCCGGGTCGGCAGGAAATTGTGGGAAGATTTTCCAGTTCATGGAAGCGGCTTTTCCCTGTTGAATCGACCGCGATCAAAATCGGTTTCGGACCGGAGGAGATAGTGCCGGCAGGGAGTCCCGCGCCGCCGCCGGAGCGGTCGCCATAGATCACCGAAATGGTGTCGTTTTCCTGAAGCGTACCTTTCTCAAGAATCGTGCGAACCACAAAAACATTCCGTGCATAGCGCCCATCCAGTGACACCTTTGAGTGCTTGACAAGCAGGGCATCTGTCTGCGCTTCGACGGTGGTTCTCAGGATAACATCCGGGCAGGAGCAGACAGCACGGACATAGTGTTCCCCTGCGGGATGGGTCGCCTGGAGCGGACTGGCGGAATTACGCGGCCCGGCGTGGAATGAATCCGGCAGCTGGACCCGAATCCCGCCGCCGGTTTGGATGCCGCTCTTGCCGACCGTGTAGGTGACGGTCCAGGTTCCATACTGCCCCGCAATTCCCTGATCGGGAACAACAACGGCGCTGCCCTCGCTGGTTTTCTCCGCCATCATGATTGGTACAGGGAACTCATCTTGGGCAAAGGACTGAATGGGAATGGACAGGACGGATAAGAGGATGAGAAGAGAGAGGACTTTGCCTGGCATCGTGAGGAACCTCCTGGAAGCTGCGGTCCAACTACCGGTACTTTTTCACAAACCGGCGGGTTTTGGAACGCCAGAGTGAGGACGGACACGGACAAACGTGGGCGGCACGGACAGGGATATGAAACAACCGGAGGTCTTGGAAGGATTTCAGGCTGTGAGCGAAGCCTGCAAGAAGCACAATGCGCCGTTGATTGTGGGCGCGGACGACAGATCGGTTGAGCAAGGGTTGAGGGACGGGTATCGAATCCTCCTTTCCGGGATCGATGTTCGCGCTGCCGGTTCGCTTCGACAGATGTATGAGCGGATGCGGGAGATGAAGAAGTAGGGGGGGGGCACGCTGCACCGTCCCTGCTTGGACGATACTTCCGACAACGCTTGCGATATCCCGGGCTATTTGATGATATACTATATTCAGCAAGACAGGGTTTCAGGATGCCTTTTCTGCTATGTCCATATCTGGGCAGTCAAGTTGAATTGACTGATGAACGGATGAACCATATTGCTGAAAGACATCCGGACATGCTCCCCAGGTTTTATGAATTCATTGCGGGGACACTGGAAAATCCGGACTGCGTTCGGCGAAGTCTCCGTTGCTCGGATGCGCGTTTATTCGCACGGTGGTATGATAGCATTCCCGGGGGAAAGTACGTTGTTGTCGTTGTTATTACAGAAAGACAGGAACGAACACGGCACTGGATTGTTACGGCCTATCGCACCCGCAACTTGACGACAGGAGAGATCGAATGGACACGAAATTGACATTCAAATACGACCGCGAGGGTGACATTCTTCATATCGACAAGATCCCCCCGTACCCAGAGCAGGAATCCGAGGAACTGAACGACGATGTGATCGCACGTTTGAATCCGACTACCGGTGAGGTTGAAAGCCTGGAAGTCCTGTTTTTTTCCTCTCGCCTCATGCGCCGGGACTTGTTTGAAATTCCGGTCGCGGCGAACCTGTATTTGGTTGAGAGAGGGTGACTTCTGCAGGGAAACGCTTCCACCCCAAAGATCAACTGCAACCACACCTCTGAGAGGATTGCTGTCCTATGCTCCCCTCCCGGTCGGCTACAGGGAAGTTACACGCGGGCAAGCCGAAATCAGCCCGTCTCCGTCTCTCGCACAAGAAGGTACCCTGAAACCCATCCCTTTGGAGCGTTATTTTGGTCTCTTTCCTTCGAACGGCCAAAGATCGTATAGAATTCCTGCTCCGGGTTAAACCCACTGACGACTTCCCTTACGCTGTAATCATAATCGTCGCATATCGTGTGCACTACGTCTGAATCTGTCGAGGTTGCCTTGTATACGTGTTCTCCGAGATAATCTGCGGGAAGAGCGAAGTCCTGATATCGTGACCTGTAGCGTGTTGTCCTTTCGTGCTCTTGCTTCTTTAAAATGACCGCGATTGTCCGATCAAGACAGTATTTTGCATCTGAGAGATTGGCTTCATCAGGAAGATCCAGATTATACTTGATACACCATTCGCTGTTGCACTCGCCCCTGAATACTTGGGGTGTCAGGCGTCTAAGATTCTCCAGTTCTGCTGTGTTAATGCCCCACTCCATGGCGTCCAATTTCCATCTTTCGTAGTCTATTTGAATGTAATCAAGTGGATCTCTCACATTTTCCTGAATCCACTTTTTCTGCGCCATCCAGTAAGGCGCTTTACAGCCACCGACCGCGCATAATTGCAGGATCACAGATTCGCTCGCCTCTTGATCCTTCCAACGGTATATCGAATAATCGTCTTCAAACTCAATGAATATCGCCTTTCTTATCTCTATGAGTGCATCGAAATATCGAGATTCTGCAATACATTCCTCCGCCGACTTGAGAAAGACTTTCGCCTCGCCTTCATCAAGCAAATCTGACAAATAAACATCCGCCAGGGACCTCCCAATGACGGCTTTCACAGCATCTTCCATAGATTGTTGGGCGGCATCAAAATAGTTCCTCACTGTGGCAGGTTCGGCCACCTGAGCATAATGTTTTGTGAGAACGCGTTGCTTGTTCAGCGCCTTGAGGGTTCCCGATTTCGACACCCCTATGCCTTCCCTTCTCAATTCGCCAATGAGCTCATCGAAAGAGATTCTGTCAATATTCTTTTTTTCATCTACGCCGCGCTCGATGAGAAGAGCATAGAAAACAATTTCCAGCGCGTCCTGCAAGACAACGAGACCAGCTGATGCAAGGTATCTGTCTTCCGAGATGCACAGACCGGAAGCCTTCTCTAATAGAGCCTTAGCGATGATGAGCGAATGGAGCGTTGCTTCTTTCACGGCAGATTTTCCCTTGGATGGAGTATGACCTATTGGGCTTAATATACGTCCCTTCGCAACAACATGGCAGATCGCATACACAGCCAAGCCTTTCTTGACCGCCACATACGTTTTGGGCAATTCAACCAGCCGGACCCGCTTGCTTCCTCAGTATCCCACCGCGCAGCCGTCCTTGCGCGGGTCTGAGCCGGCGAAATAGCGCATCGGTTCATCCTCGCGCCAGATGGCCTGGTAACCGCCGTACATGTCGCCTCCACGCTTAGTAATTACGTGTCCCATTCTCTCCAGTTGGTCCATTACCTCATCGGAGATACCGAACTCGCAACCGACTGTACCTCCCTCTTTCATTACGCCGCCCCATGGAGTCGAACTGCCGAAATGCTGTACACGCGGCTGCTCGCCCGCCTGCTGCGGCGACAAGCGAAAGTCGATCATGTTCATCAATACCTGTACATGACCTTGCGGCTGCATGTCGCCCCCCATTACTCCGAATGCACATTTCGGTCTCCCGGCTTGTGTCAGGAATCCCGGAATAATTGTGTGGAACGGCCGCTTATGTGGCTGGAGCGCGTTCCGGTGTTTGGGATTGAGGCTGAAACTGCGCCCCCGGTTCTGCAGGCAGAATCCGAGTCCGGTCGGGACCTCCCGCGATCCCCAACTTGCGTAGATACTCTGGATGAGCGAAACCATGTTCCCTTGTTTATCGGCGGTACACAGGTAGATGGTATCTTTCGAGCCGTCCAGGTTCCCCGGCTTGACGTTAGTCGATGCCCGGCTGGAGTTGATTTGTTTTGCGCGTGCCTGCCCGTAGTCTTTCGAGATTAGTTGTTGAAGCGGTACATCGGCATAGTCCATGTCAGCGTAATAGACAGAGCGATCCTCATAGGCTAGTTTCTTGGCCTCGATAAAAAGATGTAGATGTTCCGCGCAGTTCGGCTGAAGCGATCCGATATCGAATGTCTCCAGCATGTTCAGCATCTGGAGCGCCGCAATTCCCTGCCCGTTCGGCGGAATCTCCCATACATCGAAACCGCGATAGGAGGTCGATACCGGTTTGACCCACGTGGCCTCATGGTCTCTAAAATCTTCGAGAGTGAACCGTCCGCCGCGTTCGTTCGAGTACCGGACAATCCGTTCGGCTATCTCGCCCTGGTAAAACCCGTCCTCCCCATCCCGCATCAGGATCTCGAAGGAACTGGCGATGTCGGGATTGGTGAACACCTGGCCATAGTCAGGCGGTTTGCCGTTGATGAGGTAGGTCCCGGCTGCGTTGGGGAATTCCTTGAAGTCTTCCTCCGCCCCACGAAAGTATTCCGCGATGAACTCGGTCACCGGGAACCCTTCCCTGGCATGGCAGACCGCCGGAGTGAGGACTTCTTTGAAGGAGAGTTTTCCAAACCGGTTCAGTAATTCCGCCCAGCCGCTGACACAACCCGGAACGGACCAGGTCAGCGGCCCCAGGTTCGGGAGGCATTTGTCGAAGCCCGCTTTTCTGGCTTCTTCCAGGCTCCAGGAGTACGGGGAGCGCCCGCTGGCGTTCAGAGCGTACAACTTCCGGTCCGCCTCCACCCAGAGGATCGCGAACAGGTCTCCACCGGGGCCACAGCTCATCGGCTCGACCACGCTCATCATCGCGCTGGATGCTACAGCCGCGTCGATGGCATTGCCGCCGGATTTCAGGATATCCACAGCCGCCATGCTCGCAAGCGGCTGGCTTGTGGCCGCTACACCGTTCCGGCATACCACTGTGGAGCGGTTGATATTCCGCCCGCGAAGTCGCTGCCGGTCGATCCTGCCCGGCTCGCCCAGAGGGACGGTTCCCGTACCGGCCTGGATTGTCTGACTTGCGAACGCTTTTCCCGAAAAGCGGATCTGTGACAGCAATCCTGCGGCGGCGTTTGCCTTGATGAAATGTCGTCGTTTCATGGTCCGACTCCTATGAAGTCCTGAAGGTCAATCGGTGGAATGGACATCGGTGGAATCATGTACGCCACGGGGCCGAATCCATAGAGCTCCACCGCGTCGGCTCTTCAATCCGCAGTTTTTCCGATTCTCTCTCTGCTTGAATTCGTAATTCGTAATTCGTAATTCTCTTTTTTAAAATCCCCATTTCTGCGCCGATTCCCTCTAATAATAGGAGAAATGATTTCCGTGAGAACGAAGCAAGCCCCCACAACGGAAACCCTTGTCAGCCGATGGCTGAACAGCCATTGCGACGAGATGGGAATGGTTCGGTTTCATATCCGCGAACTGGCCAAAGAGATCAAACGAGATCGACGCACCATCGGCCGCACACTCGTGATTCTGAAAGCAAGCGAACGGATTGTGGAATACAAGCTCCAACGCGGTCAGCGGCTCATCCGGCTTCGCATGCGACCGCCGGAGCAGGAAGGCGGAACCGACCGTCCGGTACCCTTGGAAGCCCGCATACATGAACTCGAACGGATCACCGGATGCAACGGGCTGTTACTGCCACTGATTGAACAATTCGCCGTTACGGAACAGACCCTCGGCGACATCGACCGGGAGCTCTGTTGGAACGGCCTCGAACCGAAAGAACGTGATGCGCTTCGAAAAACCCGCGCGCAGCAGACCACCATCCTGATGCGGCTCCTCAG
>JAKPRU010001162.1 GCA_029557025.1 Candidatus Omnitrophota bacterium
CCGCTGGATCGCCGGTACCACTCCGGCGGGTCCAGGTGAGCAAACGCGCTGTTGAACCACGAATGATATGCCCGCGCTGCCGGTCTCCAGTCGCCTTCATATACCGAGATTCGTGTCGGAGGCAGGTCTACCGACTTCCCCGGGGCCAGTTTGAACGGTGGGAAATAGTTCAGTTCAACTACCGGCTCGTGAATAACAATCCGCTTGGGCAAAACATCCGGGTCCATGAAAATCATACTCAGTGCGCTTTTCGAGATCGGGTCCCAGATCGCGTGCCACTGCATGGACATCTGGTTGCTCTCGCCCAGCACCCCGCCGGGACGTTCCCAGGCGGGGATCACCAAGCCCGCCTGGTCCATGGCTGTAGCGAGATTCTTGCTGGGATCAGGACCGAGACGGATACCCTCCAGGTACGGAAATGCCGCCAGGAACTCTTCCTCTTCGTCCCCTCGGTTGGTGATTCGGAGGTACCAATCCGAAACACCCGATTCTCTCTTCAGGACAACTTTCAGGCGGATTTCAAGATTCTCATGCCGGTAAGTCAACACGAGACCCCCACGCTGTTGCGCCTCCAACAGTTGACAGGAGGATGGCTGAATGATCTCCTTACAGGTTTCCGCTGGGTTGTCAAAAACCAGCTGATATTTATCATTGATTTGAATCTCAAATTCCTTTGTCAAATCCGAGAAGATTCGAAAAGGCATTCCGCCCGGAGCGATATCTTTCAGACAATCATCGCCGAGGGATTGATTGAGAATCCTGCGGAGTCCTCCGGTTTGCGGATCGAACTCAATTCGGCAGAATTCGTTTTCCAGGACAATCGCCGAGTCATTCGCTGGGGCGGCGTTGCCGCTCATGCCGAAGTGGAGGGCAAATAGAACAGTACATGCAAAGGGGATGGTTCTCATATTGCTGATTCCTCTGATGATTGGGGGTAATACAGAAATTGGGCGTATTATTTTATAGGAACGGTTCGAAGTGAAGGCTGCGGGAAACCCTTTTATCAGGAGGGGATAATGCCGACTCCTCGGGGATCCAGCGCGATGTCTTCTGTGCCTGTCCCATTCGGCTCCGCGCCCGCATACCCTGGGTTGATAAATGAGCGTGTAGCGGTGTAAAATCCCCCCCGGAGGTGTTGCCTTATGAATGTGAATCGAAAAAAACTCATCGGTTTTACACTCATCGAACTTCTGATTGTCGTCGCTATCATCGGGATTCTGGCCGCCATTGCCGTGCCTAATTTCCTTCAGGCCCGCAACAAGGCCCAACTGACCGTTATCATCCGCGACATGCGCACGATGGACGATCAGCTCAGCATCTATAAACTGGACAACAACCGATA
>JAKPRU010001173.1 GCA_029557025.1 Candidatus Omnitrophota bacterium
AACCACAGATCGCACACCTGTGTCCATAAGTGGTCAAGATCTGGTCACGGAAACGTGGATCGCGAGCCTCTGCTGTACGTTGGACCGTATGCAGATCCAGACCGACGGCCATCAAGATGTCCTGATGGAGCGACTCACTGAAATGACTCTCCAGAATCGATGCCGCGATCTCACGAATCAGTTCGGGATTATTCTTGAAGGTCTCGTAGATCTCCTTCGTAAAACCACCGCGGACATCGTGCTTCAGAAGTTCACTCTTCTTGGGATCTGTATTTCCCTTTCGAGCGACCAGGCCTTCTGCCCCTGTTACCTCCCATAATCCATCTGCTTGAAGTCGCCAAAAGGGATACTCCGAATGATAGGACTTCCGCGGCGGACCGAAATCCATCAGTAGATTTCGGAGCGGTTCATCGATCTGTATGTAAGGGATTTCTCTGCTTTCCCCGCGGGCAATCCGTGCAAGCGCCAATAGAATGAGGAGCGGCTTGTGCGGTGCACGCTGGTCGCCCCGTTTCCAGACGTTAATTGCACCGAAGAGATCGCGAATCTTGCGCTTGTCCAATTTTTTCAGGTCCCCTCGATAATACTCTGCGGATCTGATAAAAGCCAAATCAGTCTTGTTCGTTTCGTCAAGACTTTCCAGTTGGCGAACACAATGTTGGTTATTCTTCTATCCGAGACTCCTCAGTGATCAGGGAAGACTCGGTGATCCGGTTATAGGGCAGCCATTGATCTTGGTCTCGGCTTCGGTGTCGCTTCGTTCAACGCTATTGACTACTGATTTGAAAACCAACGATTTTTCGGACCGGACCTTAAGTGACTCCCTACAAGAAACCGGGCCGGTCCGCTGGGGGAGATTTCCACGGATGGGTCCCCTTTTCAAGAAATTTCTATCCATTCTCGGTCTCTCCCGAATCCGCACACTCCCGCCATCTTCCCCGTGACCCGCCCTCGCGTTTCTATCATTTGTCCCATCTGCCCATTCGTCTCATCGGTCCCCCGCGCCGTGCTTCCGCTTTCCCGCGAAATCCACTACCTCCAATCCCTTCCACTTATGTATAGCCGCTCAGCCGAGAACCGCCTGGCCCCGGTAAAAAATATCTTGATGGGGTCCCCCCACCCCTCGTCTTTTTCAAAACATTTTTCTTTTCTCCCTGCGCGAGCGCAGCGAGCGCCACACAATGCCCTTTGCCATATTCTTCCGGCGCGAGTCTTCGAGCGCCATGCCTGCATTTTTGCCGGAGGCAAAAATCATGGAATCAAAAACACTATCTCCCTCTTCGCACACACCCCCTTTCAGCGGACGGCCACCGGCACAAATTGCCCCTTTACCTGCATCCCTCTCACTGGAAATCGTTATCTTCCCCCAATCACCTGTCCATTCCCTTTTTTTCCTGACCACCGTCACCGCCATTTCACATGCTTTACCATCTCGGCCTGGATCTCCGGAGTGACTTTCATATACAGCGACATGGTGACATACACCGAGGCATGTCCCAGCCGTGCCGAAATCACCGGAATCGGCACTCCCTGTTGAAGCAGATGAATCGCCAAACCGTGCCGGAACTTGTGCGGATGAATGTCTTCAATCCCGGCCTCTTCCGCATACTGCTTCACCATCTTGTACGCATAGAACCGCGTAAATCCGAACAGCGCCCCCTTCACACTGAAGTCCGCAATGAACCGGCTCAGATCCAACAGAAGGCCCTCATCGAGCGTCACGATAGTCGTGCGTCTGGACTTCTTCATGTCGATCTGAACCTGCCGCTTCTTGAAGTTGACCGCATTCACCGGCAAATGGCAGAGATCATCCACCCGCGCACCCGTCGCCCAGAGCAGGTCGATAAACAGCATATCCCGCCGTTGATAGAACGGACTCTTGGGCGTTTCTCTCATTTGCCAGTGGTTCTCGATGGTCTCTCGCATTCGCAGGTATTCGCCGAACGTGATATGCGGCGGCAGATCGTCGATCCGGGTCGATATCATCGCGTTGTTCAGCGTTGCCAGGGCCTTCATTTTCGTCCTCCTGTGGGTACACCATCCAATGTTCTGTGTACTATTATACCGAATTTCGGCCCTTTTGCAACCTCCAAGACACGGATTTTGAGGGATTTCAGTGAAAATAGTACACATTATTGTAGAAAATGTTTACCCACAGATTCCCTCAAAAAACTCCTGAGATCCGTCCGTCAATTGCTGGAGAATATCTCTGCCCGAACGCGGCAGAAGATTGTCTTTTCCTCGGTGCAGAGAGAGGCCGTTTTCCCGATCTTTCAGCGGGTATACTATCAAGGCGGTGGATTCATCCGGCGAGTGCCGAGACGGAGAAGGTTCATGGTTGTGATGCTGACCGTCTGTGTGAGTGTCTGTCTCAGCCTCTCATGTGTGGCCCTGGGCGAAACGTATTCGGTTGCGGTCACGATCACGAGCGACCTGATCTTCCCGCGAGTCCCCGTGGACCCGGAAATCGACTTCGCATCCGTGATTGCCGGAGCCGGTCTCGATGGCATCCTCGACCCCAACTCGATTCAAGTGATTGATACCGCGACAGGTAGGTCCATGCCTTGCGCTGTGACGGAGGATTTCGCGTATGGGGACAAGGGCCGAATCGAATGGGTAGTCACGAATCCTTCCCATCGAGATTATGCGATTCATTTTCGTGTTGTCCCGCAACGTCCTTCGCTTGAACCCGCTGCATTCACACCACTGATCGGTCTGGGCGATTTGCTGCGCTACAACGCAGACGTTCCCCGTCCGATTGCCTGCTGCTATCTCTCCGGGCTGGTAGACCTCACCGGCGACGGTAAGGGAGATTTGGTCGGGTGCTGGAACTATGCTTACCGGCCCGGCTGGCCATGGGACGGCATCATCTGCTATCCCCGTGTGGGCGACGAGGAGGATTTCACGTTTGGAGATCTTGTGCGCATTCGCTATGTTGAGCGGGCCGACCCGGTCGAATATCAGCATTTCAGCAGTACCTACATGATGGCGGATTTCGCCGATCTCAATGGCGACCACCAGGTGGACCTGGTCTATTCGCCAAGAAGCGGTGACTATCTGTTCTTGTACTTGAACGATGGCAAGCGGGATGCGGGCGGAATGCCCGTTTTCACCGCTGCAGGAACCCTGCCACGACCTTCGGATGCCTGGGGACCGGTTCACGCGGTCGATCTGAATAGCGACGGTGCGGTGGATTTCGTTGCCTGTAATGTACAGGGGGAGGGATCGAAAAGGCCGAGCGAAGCCTTTTATCTGAGAAACACGAATCCGAACGGATGGCCCATCCAACCGGCGGAGGCGGTCAATTTGCGGGTAGAGAAAGCCCCTTGTTTCTTTGATGTCGATGCGGATGGCGCATTGGACGCCGTGGGATTCGCCCCGCCTGCACAGGGCGGTCTTGAATCGAAGAGCCGCGTTGTGTGGCAGAGGAATCTCGGAGGAGATCCGCCTCAATTCGGCGATCCTCTGCTCATTGATGGCATTGATCCGGTTCTTCCAGCCGGCATGGCTTCCGTGAATGACGGACCGCATCGTGGATTGCTCATTCTATGCGATGAATTCCAGTCGGTCGTGTTCTTTGAGCGGGTTCCGAACAATGGAAACGGGGTGCGGTTCAAACGCTCGCAGAGGTGCGAATCGCTATCCAGTGTCATGTCGTTGAGCGATCAAGCCTGGCCGTGTGTCTGCGACTGGGATGGCGATGGGGATCGAGACTTGCTTGTGGGGGGAGGTTATGGCTGGCCACGGATCGTGATCAACGAGGGGACAAATGAGAGACCGAAATATGCCAAGGCCCAATACATTCTCTCCGAGGGCACTCCGATTCGATTACTCCGAAACGACATCCTCGGCGAGCCTTATCACTGGCACAACATGGGATATTCCTATCCGTCCTATGTGGATTGGGATGCGGACGGTCTCCCGGACCTGATGCTGCCGAATGAGACCAACCGGATCTTCTGGTACAAGAACATCGGCGTTCGCAGCAACCCGAAATTCGGCGAACGGCGGCAGATCGTTGTGGACGGATACCCGGACTCCCCTGAGAAACGCAAGTTATCCGCGGAACATGCCATTGAGGCGACCTATCCCAGGGAGGAAGAACAATCCTTCTTCTGGAGAACCGGAGCCGCATTTGCCGACTGGAATGGCGACGGACTGACGGACCTTGCCACCCTTGATGGTTTCAGCCGCCAGTTGACCCTATTCGTTCAATACCGCGATAACAACGAAACGCTGTGCCTCAGGAAAGAAAAGCCCCTGAAACTGGAGGATGGACGATTCATCGACGATACAATCGTTGAGCGTTCTGCACACTGGACGGAATCGTTCCGCCCGGTTGATTGGGATGGTGATGGGCTGCTGGATATTGTGTATTCGTGCGCAGGCACTGTCACCCGAAAAGGGGAGCATTTATCTGCTTCGGAATGTGGGCACGGCAACGGAGCCTCTTTTCGATTCGCCGCGCACAATGTGTTGCTATGGCGAGCCGATCAAAGTCACCTCCCATGGTCCCCATCCCTGGGCAGG
>JAKPRU010000101.1 GCA_029557025.1 Candidatus Omnitrophota bacterium
ATTATCCTGAAAGCGATGGTTTCGTACGGGTTCAGCGTGAAGGAAGACGCAAGCTGCCTTTCCCCATAATTGCCGACCAAGAAACTGCTGGCCTTGCTTGCCCATTCTTCCGGTACGCTGATTGTGTACTCACCGGCATAGAAATGATTCAGAACCAACACTTTTTCTTCCTCGTTCTCCCGGATATAGGCGAACACTTCCGAATCGTCCAACAGGATACCCTCGTAGGAACCATCCGCAATGACTGCATGCTCTTTGCGGATACGGATCAACTCCTGGTAGTAACGGAAAATTTGGCCCTCAGCGCATTCTTTTTCGACGTTTACTTCTGGATAATTGGCCGCGACCTGCAGCCATGGTTCGCCGGTCGTGAAGCCTGCGTGCCGGCTGCTGTCCCATTGCATCGGCGTCCGGCTGTTGTCGCGGGATTTTTGTTTGATGATCCGCATTGCCTCCTGATGCGTCAATCCGGCAAGTTTCAGCTCGCGGTAGGCATTGTGCGATTCGATATCCCGATAACTGCTGATGTCATCATAATCCGGATTCGTCATGCCGATTTCCTCGCCTTGATAGATGTAAGGCGTTCCCCGCAAGAGATGGATTGTTTGCGCCAGCATGGAGGCTGTCTCGAAAGGATACCGCTCCGGATCACCGAATCGGCTGTTGGCTCGCGGTTGATCATGATTGTTCCAGAACAGTGCGTTCCATCCGTTTCCGTCCGACATCCCTGCCTGCCACTCATTCAGAATTCGCTTCAGTTCAAGAAAATCGAATGGCTGATCCGTCCATTTTTCACCATCTTTGTAATCAACTTTCAGATGGTGGAAACTGAAAATCATCGAGAGTTCGTTTCTGTCCGGATTCGAATAAAGAATACCATTTTCGACAGTGGTCGAGGACATCTCGCCGACCGTGATGATATCCTCCAGCGTCCCGAACGATGCTTGGTTCAACTCACGGATGTACTCATGGACGATCGGTCGATCCGTGTAGAGGCTCTTTTCGTTGCTTCCTTCACTGTCGACCAGCGCGACATCTTTGCCTATCAGGTTCAACACATCGAAGCGGAAGCCCTTGATGCCCTTTTCCAACCAGAAATTGACGACTTTCTGCAGTTCCTCGCGCACTTTCGGGTTGCGCCAGTTCAGATCCGCTTGCGTGACATCAAACAGATGCAGGTAGTACTTGCCGGTGTCCCCGAATGGCGCCCACGCCTCGCCGCCGAATTTCGAACTCCAGTTGGTCGGCAGGCTGCCGTCTTCTTTCGGATCGCGGATGATGTAATAATCCTGGTACTCTTTGTCCCCGGCCAACGCTTTCCGGAACCACTCATGTGTGGTCGATGTATGATTGAACACCATGTCGA
>JAKPRU010000018.1 GCA_029557025.1 Candidatus Omnitrophota bacterium
CCCGGTCCGGTCCCAGGGCGGTAATAACCCATTTGATGTTGTATCGAATCATGGCCGGGTGAGAGTCGAAAGTGGGTGGGCCGTGGAAAATATAATACTTTTTGAGCGGTTTTCCGTAAGCGCTCAGCACGGTCTGCGCGCCGTAGTCGGATTCCAGGATCGGCCCAAAAGGGTCTTCGGGAATGGAAGGCATATACGCCATTGGCGTGGTGAGATCGCACAACCGGAAGTTTCCGATATAAACGTTATTGTCCAGTTTGTAGCTCTCAATCGCGGTTTCGAGGGATTTCATATCCGCCTCGCATCGGGCGAGTTTGGCACGGATTTGGGCATTCATGAAATTCGGCACGGCGATGGCTGCCAGAATGCCGATGATTGCCACGACGATCAGGAGTTCAATCAGGGTGAATGCCGCTTTTCGGTGCATGATGGGTTCCTCCGAGCGCGACAAACCTGGGGCAATTCATAAATTGTCCCTACTACAGAATACCTCACCTGATACAGATATGACAAGTCATTTTCCCCGAAATTTTCAGGCAATAGACCAGTCTGCATACAGAGGGAAGGCATCACACAGATCCCGGACTTTCTCGCGTGTGGAGCGGATGACTTCCTCGTGCAGTTTGGATTCGATCACATCGGCGATCCAATCCCCGATCTGCTCCATTTCGGTGATGCCCATACCCCGCGTGGAAAGCGCCGGGGTCCCGATGCGGATTCCGCTGGTGACCATGGGACTTTGGGGATCGTTCAGGACGGTGTTTTTGTTGGTGGTGATGCCGGCGCGCTCCAGGGCCAGCTCGGTGTCCTTGCCGGTCAGCCCGTTCGGGACCAGGTTGACCAGCATGAGGTGGGTATCCGTGCCGCCTGTGACAAGACGAATCCCCCGGTCGGTCAGGCGTTTCGCGAGCGCGTGTGCGTTGTCGATTACACGCTGTTGATAGGTTTTGAACTGCGGTTGAAGGGCTTCTCGGAAGGCGACGGCTTTCGCCGCGATGACGTGCATCAGAGGTCCGCCTTGCGTGAAAGGGAAAACCCTCTTATTCACTTCTTTTTTGTATTTCTCGCCGCAGAGAATCAACCCGCCGCGAGGTCCCCGCAAGGTTTTGTGGGTGGTGCTGGTTACGATGTCACATGATCCGATAGGGGTCGGGTGCAGGCCGGTTGCGACCAGCCCGGCTGTGTGCGCAATATCGGCGACCACTTTCGCCCCGGCCTCATGCGCCATCTCCGCAAACCGAGCAAAGTCGATTGAGCGGGGGTATGCGCTTGTTCCAAGGATCACCAGATCGGGACGATTCTCTTTGACAGATGCAATGAAATCGTCCGGTTCCAGGCGTTCCGTTTCCGGATTGAGTTCATACGAGACTGCCTGGAACAACTGCCCGGAGAAATTGACAGGGGAACCATGTGTCAAATGACCGCCGTGAGGCAGTTTCATTCCCATGATCTTTGTGCCGGGTTCCACCAGGGCCAGATACGCCGCCAGGTTGGCTTGGGAGCCGGAATGGGGCTGGACATTGGCATGATCCGCGCTGAACAGTTTTTTCGCCCGTTCGATGGCCAGGTTCTCCGCGATATCTACCGATTCGCAACCGCCATAATAACGCCGTCCCGGATACCCCTCGGCGTACTTATTGTTCAGCGGCGTACC
>JAKPRU010000020.1 GCA_029557025.1 Candidatus Omnitrophota bacterium
CTGCCATATTGGCAAAATGACCACCGGAGAAATGGAATAGCACAGAGGCATTGGCGATGGGTTCCCGGTTAACACGTTCGGCAATTGCGAGCAACGCGGCGATTCCAGACGCGTTGTGATTGGCGCCCTGCGACGCATCCGCACCGAACGAAATCAGGAGGAGCGCGCACGCGATCACGGCAAAGACGACAAGACAACCCAGCCGAATATACCAGGTATAGGGATTTGACGTTTCCAAGTACACGCCATAGGCATCAATGGCACAGGTGGCGAGGACAAGTACCATTCCCACCATCACCGCCCGGTGGAAATAGCGAATGAGCGGGAGCCCCGATGAATCCGCTATCGGGCTGTTGTCGGTGTCCAGGTATGCAGTAAATACAAGCAATCTATCCGTCTGCACCCCTTCCTTGTAGCCGGAAACACTCGAGGACTCATAGTACGCGAGAAACCGTGAAAAGACGGGATATCCGATGACTTCCGCAACATATGCGAGAAACACGCAGAATCCATAAAAGAAGGCAACGGTCGGCCACCAGAAAGCGAATAAGCACGTCACAACGAACTCACCGTAGTATGCGCCCAGTATAAGCCGAAAATTTTCTACAACCCTGCACCTGGACTTCCGCACAGAATCCACGTAAGGAGCCAGGCGCCCCATGATGTAATCGGCGGCCCGTTCCTCCTCTTCGGTGGCGGACTGTCGATGCTCCAGCGTTTCTGTAAGAAACCGAATGTCTTTAGTAATGTTTTCCATACCTGTAAACGACGCGCCTGCGAAACGCCTCCCTTGGCCTCTCCGTTGATCGGACAAAAAAACCACTGGCCGGAAGTTCTCCAAAACTGCCCCTATTATATATGCCCGGTTCCAGCCCCACAAAAGAACAATCCGACCCATGCCTCACATTCTTTGCCTACGCGATCTCTCGTTATTGCAGAAAGCCAAGTTTGTCCAACCTTCCCGGCAGACGTCGAAAGTCTCCCTCAATTCGGGCGGCTATATCCTCACGGTGGTGTTTGTCGAGACTGCACAAGTACTCGAACAGATGTTCTGCCAGCCTTGCCAACGGAATTCCGTGAACGCGATGCTCCGCCTCCCAGATTCTGGTCGAGAGATCGTTCAGCACCCGAAACGGTGAGGAGTGGTTCTCCCAGCACATTGGCAGGCTTTGCGGAAAATTTCCGCTGTTGTAGTACATGTCAAAATACCGGGCAAACCGTTTCAGCGCCTGTATTTCGCCGAATTCGAACGTCGATGTGCGCAGCACCTCATAAGGTGGAAATACATCGAAAACGAGACTTTTGTCCGAGTCGACCGCCAAGGGGCTGCCCTCCAGTCGTT
>JAKPRU010000077.1 GCA_029557025.1 Candidatus Omnitrophota bacterium
TTCATCAAGAGTCAGGCTGACCTCCGCATCTCTGGTGGAGAAGTCAATCGGCCCTGATTGTTCCGTCGGAGTCACAACCCGTATCCCCGCAACTTCCTTTCCGGCGGGCAGCGGAACCGTGATCCTCAAGTCCCTGGAAACCACGGGTTCTCCCGAATGAGTCTGAACCGTCCAGATGGCATCGTCGCCTTCTCCCAGCGGTTCATTCTGAAGAACCGGAATATGATAGTTCACCGCGTGAATCACCAGCCGTTCGGGACGTCCGGGTTTCTCCGGAATCCGATACGGATGAATATAAACACCCGGATCAGTCTCTTTCGGACACCAGCGCAGCTCTGTGGCAAATGCAGACTCCAGGTTCCCGATGAACTTCGGGCCAAGATCGACCCCTTTTTCGAGGTCCTCTTTTCGTGCCGAATTGAGAAATTCGCTGGAAAGCGTAAATGCGTTTCCACGGTCTTCCATAAGACGAAACATATCCGACCGCCGTTCCGGAACTTCCTCCCGTTTCAGCCGCAGGATCTTGCCTTTCCCGTAAGCGACAGGTTGGAATCCGGTGGCCTTCGGGCAGACCTCGGCCAGCCGGTCTTTCTCGCAGGGACGCGCATACCGGTCCTCCGTGCCGAACGGTTCGACAATGACCAGGTTTCCGCCGTTCTTCGCATAATCCAGGAAGATTTCAACCTGATCGGCATTAAGATAACGCATCATGGGAGCGATCAGAACTTGGTATCGGGAGAGATCTCCAGATCCTTTTTCCTCTATAATGTCGAAGGGGATCTGGGTCTCAGAGAAGACTCGAGTCAGGGCATGGGTCATCTGAAGATGTTCCGGCCATTCGTAAAAGACCAGGTCGCTCCAGAACAGAACACCAACCTGCGCCCAGGACTCGCCGCCATCCCACAGGTCAGCATTTGCCTTAAAAAAGGGCTTCCAGCGCCTTCGCGATTCCGGCGCACCAAGTCCGGTCTGAATGAGCGCCCCCCCGCCTCCGGCCGCCGCCTCCGCCTCAGCCAGGTCCGCCGCACCGTCTTCAGTAACTTTATACAGCAATGTCCCCGCCCGCGTTCCCGCGGCCATGGCCCATCGAAATCCGAAGATATTCGAAACAATCACTCCGCTTTCCAACATACCGCATTGTGGCATCTCCTCCAGCATCTGCATGTCGGCCATGGGCGCCCACTGCATCATCCCGATCCCATCCACGCGCCGTTTGTTCATTCCGTCCACTGTCGAAACCGGCCCCATATTGGCCACCGTATAGAAATCATCGCCCCGGCCCTTCTCGACGAAACCCAATCGCCCGTTGCGCTTCAAACGGGCGAAATGATCTCCCATGCTCTGACACCACAGCCGTTGGGTCTCCACCCACAGAAGCATGTCTTTCGGGCTCCCACAGCAGCGCCTCTTGATATCGGAAGAGCCAAATTTGTTCTCCAGCAACTCCCCCAATTCTTTGCTCTCCAGGTACTCGTGAAACTCATGCCGAAGCACGGTCTGAACAAAGGCCGCTTTCCGATTAGCATCAACCTGGTCGGCCCGTGTGCCCCCGAAATTTTCCTTCAGGAACTTCTCGAAATCCTTCTCGGGCGGGTATTCCCCCAATGAGTCCTGCATATAACAGCGCAAAAGCCGCCAGTCTTCCTCCAAACTGACCTTCGCGGGATCGCTCTCGCCCAGAATGGCGTTCAGTTTTTTCTGGTCCCAAATCCTCGCGAGATGCGTCTTGAATGTTTCCGCTATGGTGCTTTCGAATTCCGCATAGATATTCGACAGACTGATCTTCCGATGATCGTCGGTTCCGAAAATATCGCGAAGGCCCTCCCTGCCGTACTTTTCCAGGAGATACATATCGAATTTCTCCTGGCAATAGGGGCAGGTGCAGAGTTGCGTGTTGACATCGAAGAACATCCCATCATAGCCGATCCG
>JAKPRU010000100.1 GCA_029557025.1 Candidatus Omnitrophota bacterium
CCCGGTCACAGTCACATTGGCAGTACCGGCAGCGAGGGCCGTCACTACCACGCTCGTTCCCGTAGTCGCGCTTAATGAAACTGCCGCAGGGTTGTCAACACTCCAACTGAAAGGAGCATCCTCCGCGTCGGTGGAAGTCACGCTCAAAGTAAAATTTTGTCCCACGTTAAGCGTAAGCATGCTGACTGACAGGCTTACTTCCGTGGTTTCGGTCGGCGGACATCCTGCCAGCGTCAACGTGAACACAAGCATTGCCAGCACCAGTTTTTTCATACTCTCATTCCTTTTAAGTTCCTACCTGCAATCTTTTCATACCGTTTTTCGGCATCGCTCCAAAGTGACAGATCTCTGCAGCATACGGCTATTCGCTTCGCCCTGTTAATGGAACGATCCGACCAGAAGTCTATCTTCTCGCTCAACATCATAATCCAGACAGGATGTTTTCGCATCCGGAAAAAGCATGTTTTATCAGGTGAAATCTCAGGGAAAACTCCGGATGCCTCCTCAGATGCGAAAAAACAATCCCTTCCGCCAGATTGTGGTGACCACTGAACAACCCCGATTCCGGCTCAGAATTCCTGTCCCTCCCGAGCGTCTATCGTATCCCAATACAGCCTATTCGAGGGACAGCAATTATTTCTCTCATGAAGGAGTGAAGCGGCCTCGTTGTACGGGCCGCCCCTTCCGAGCGTGTCCCGGAATCCAAGGAATCATGGGAGTCGATGGGGGCAGAAACGAATACACAGGAGATAGAACCCCTCAATCTTTGCCTCCGCGCCACCCGCGCCAAATGCGAAAAGAGGCAGATTCATCCCCCCTGGTGAAGGCTCCGACCCGCCTTACCTCCAACCCGATTGACGGGCAAGTTCCAATTCCTCCATTACCCGTCTTGCCGCCTCCTCGGGAGACTGTCCGAAAGTCTCGACCCGCAGATAGGCTGGTGCATTCTGAGATTGCCAGTCGTCGGGTCCCAACAAGGCGTTCACCGTGATGCCATCCTCCCGGCTTTGGGCATATATGCCCAAGGGCATCCCGCAACCACCGCCCAATAATTCGAGGACGCCGCGCTCGGTTTCGACTGCGGAAGCAGTCAAAGGATCATGCAGCCCCGCGAGGAGCCGGATGAGGCCGTGGTCCTCTTTGCGCACCTGCAACGCCAACGCACCCTGTCCGGGGGCGGGAAGCATTTCCGCAAAATCCAACACCCTCAGCCTGTACCCGGACTGGACAAGCCCCAGGCGATTAAAACCCGCCGCGGCGATAATGACCGCATCATAGGCCCCTTCCACAAGTTTCTTTATTCGCGTGGGCACGTTACCGCGCAGTTCCCTGATTTCCACCTCTCCACAAAGGGCTTTGATCTGCAACGCACGCCGCTTGGAACTCGTTCCCACGATCGCCCCGGCAGGCAAGAGAGACCCCGCCCCGCCATCCGGAAGATCGTTTCTCAATAACAAGAGGTCATTGGCCTGTTCCCTCGGAGGAATTGCTGCGACCAACAGGCCGGGCGGAGATTCCGTAGGAAGGTCTTTCAGGCTGTGGACGGCGAGATCTATGCGCTCATCCAGCAAGGCTTCCTCAAGTTCCTTGGTAAAGAACCCCTTCCCGTCAATCTGGTCAAACGGAATATCCTGCATCCGATCACCCTGGGTCTTCAGAATGATCATCTCCGTGGGCATTCCGCTGACCTGCGACACCGATGCCGCCACCATACCGGACTGCGCGCGCGCAAGCGCACTGCCTCGGGTTCCCACTCTAACCACTTCGCGGCTCATTGGGCGGATCGTTCCACTCCCATCCCGTCAAGATACGTGGTTATGGCGCGGAAACAACATTGCCGCGCAACCTGTTTCATACCCGAGGCATGAAGAACGGCCCAATGCTTCGACATATTCCTGACCCAGTTCGAAAGGATTTCCTTTTCACCCGGGTCCAGGTGCAACAGGTCCTTTTCAATCAGCTTGTTGAGCATATCCAGACTCTCACGCTCGTATCGCTGACGTATGGCGCCAATGGCGGGATTAACGGAACGTATGCGCCACCGATCGGCCACGGCTTCCGCACCCGCCTTGAGTATGGCCTGGGCATCCTGAACAGCGTTTTCCCTCCCTTCCTGCTGGGCCTCCGATTTCTTGCGCAGTGTCTCCATGCTGACCAGTATCGT
>JAKPRU010000113.1 GCA_029557025.1 Candidatus Omnitrophota bacterium
ATTGGGAAACATCTGCTTGGACGAGGAAGAATCGGAGGCGTATCTGACCCATATCGAGGAACTGGTACATCGGAACGGGATTGATGTCCCACTCATTACCTGCGCCGGTTCCCACAAGGGGACGCTGGAATGTATCAACAGCCATTATCCCTCGCTTCAAGTAGAGTCATTCCGGGAAAAGCAACCGGATGCCCCCATTTTTTCAACGGAGTTCTATCCGGGCTGGTACTCCACATGGCATAATCCGGCAGACTGGAATCCTTATCCGAAAGAAGTTGTGGAGAACGAAACATGGCGGTTTCTGTATGCCGGTGCGTCGGGATATAACTATTACATGTGGCATGGGGGGACTAATTTCGGCTACAATACCATGTATTTGCAGACGACAAGTTACGATTTCGGCGCGCCGTTATCCGAAGCCGGAGGCGTGACGGATAAGTTCCGTGCTTTGGCGCGGCCGGCCCGTTTTGCCTCGGCATTTTCGGAAATCCTGGCCGGATCCGATTTGCAGTATACCGACCTGCTCATCCCCCAATGCGCGGATATCCTCGTTCGTCGCCGGCTCAATGGGGAGTCGCAATTCATATTCCTGGAAAACTATGGCAACAAAATCGGCAAGCAACCGCTCCGGGTGATCGGACTGTCCCGGATTTCTTTGAAGATTTCCCCGCAAACCTTCCGAACAGTTCTCGGCAACATGGATCTTGGTAACCGCGCAACCTTATCGGAATGCCATTTTCCGGTTCTGGGTTTGTTTCAACTCAGGGGCGCAAAAGTATTGGTTCTGGAGGACGCAGACGGTTTCGCACAACTGCAGATCCCGCGTGAAGTTGACATTACGGGTAATTTGCCGATTACCCGCAGGGGGAACAGGATTGAATTTGAAGGGAAACTCAAGGGAAACAAGTACGCCCGGGCGGATTTCAAATACGGCAAGGAACATCTTATTGTCCTATTGGTTTCCCCTGACCTGGATAACCGTGTCTGGCCGGTAACCGACGGAGTTGTGATCGGAGGGCGGTATGCGCGACAGGAGAGAAAGCGGGTTGAAGTCCATTTCGGCCCGGATGAAACGGAGGCATGGCTGATTACCCCGGAAGGCTCCGTAGCGATGACGCCTCAAAAAAGTAATCTTTCACTTCCGGTTCTCGGCGAGTGGATGTGTGCGGCCCGGGATACGGAACTTTCTCCGAGAATCGACGACAGCGAATGGATGGAAAGTTACCGACCGGTTTTGCGCGATCTTGCGGGCAGCCATCACGGCTATGCCTGGTACCGATGCCATGTACAGGAGGATCAGCCGGCTGAGCGAGAGTTACACCTGACGGCGCTGGCGGATCGCGCATTGGTATTTATTAACGGCGAACAGGTGTTGACTACGCTGGAACCTCCCGAGGACCGTCGCGTTCAACCGTCCGCTTCCGTACGTGTGCGGCTGCAGAAGGGAGAGAATGTGATCGCCATCCTCTCCGACAATCTGGGACATGTAAAAGGCGATTGGCAATTGAGCGATGTGCGCAAAGATGGAATGAAAATGCACGACGACCACAGGGGGTTACTCGGTCCCGTGTATCTTGATTCGAGAGAGCTTCATTTCTGGCGATTTCAACATGGCTTGATCGGCGAACAGCTGAATTATCCGCAAGGAGAAGGAGAGTGGGTACCTCTCTCGGAAAGGCAGGACAAAAGGCTGCGATGGTTCAAGACGGATTTCTCTGTGCAGCAGAAAACTTTGCGCGCCTCGGCTGCATCACCGTTGCGTATTCGTCCGGAGGGGCTGACCAAAGGTGTTATGTGGGTCAATGGAAAACACTTGGGGCGCTACTGGACTGTGAACGGGCATCTCGATTACTACGTCCCGGGGCCGTGGTTGAGCAGACGGAACACGCTGGTTATTTTTGAGGAGGGAGACGGGACGCCGGAAAGGGCGCATTTTGTCTGGGACCCGGCGGGCGCGTGTGCAGTAAATATTCTGGAGATCGGAGATACAACAGGATGTTGATATTGCTCTTGGTCGTTGGCATTGGTGTTCTCTCCAGTGCATCTTTGTCCGCCGGATTCCCTTACGAAATCGGTCAAATCCGGACTTACGAACATGAGACGGAAATGCCGTTCCCTGAAGAGAAGGCGACAGGGCATTATGTTCTGACTGTGCTTCGAGAAGAAAAAGTAGCGGATCGGGATTGCCGGGTCATACAGGAACACTACGATCCGGCCTCCCTCGGGGCAAAACGCGAATTGTTTTTTGATTCCGATTTCAATCGGATACAGGAAATCGTTTCTCAGGGGACATTCGAGGAGCGGATCGAGTTCGATCCTCCGATTCCGAATCCGTATGCGGAATTAGAGGTTGGAGAGGAAAAGAAAACAAGTCACACACTGATTGTGCGCGGCCTGCCGGGCGGTGAGGAACGGAGCCGCTCGTCCTTTACCCGTGTGGTCAAACGTCTACCGGATGAGACGGTTGAGGTTCCGGCAGGGATATTTGTGTCTTGCAGAAAAATCATGGAGCGAACAGAATCCGAGTCTGTCAATCAAGGGGGGACGTGCAAAATCATCACGATTCGAGAGGCATGGTGGGATCAAAAGCAGGGGCTTGTGAAAGAAATCTACCATAACTGCATTTGTGGACTTCAAGGTGTTGTGGTCAGGGAATGGACCATGACCAATGCGTTGAAATCCATCACGGGGCGGGAAGAAACCGAGCCATCCGAAAAATGATCTCAAATCGGAATATCCATTGGGCGATCCGAATGCTTCGTGAGATGGTCGCGGAATGGCGTGAGCCAATTGTTATGCGGATTGCACGTCGCCGGGACCCGTTCCAGGTTCTGATATCCTGCCTCTTGAGCCTTCGGACAAAAGATGAGGTCACCCATGCGGCATCCCTTCGCCTTTTCGCGATGGCAGAGACTCCGCAGGAGATGCTGAGGATTCCCGAGGAGGAAATCGCGAAGGTTATCTATCCGGTGGGTTTCTACAACACGAAAGCAAAGAATATCCATCTGATATGTCAGGATTTATTGCAGTGTTTCGGAGGGGAGGTTCCCAGGGAGATTGATGCTCTCCTGACGCTGAACGGCGTTGGGCGAAAAACGGCCAACCTCGTGGTGACCAAGGGGCATGGATTGCCGGGAATCTGCGTGGATACCCATGTTCATCGGATTCCCAATCGCTGGGGATATGTGGAAACACGGACGCCGAAAGAGACGGAATTCGCGTTGAGGGCGAAATTGCCCGAACAATACTGGATTGAGTTCAACGACTTGCTGGTGACGTTCGGGCAGAACTTATGTGTCCCGATTTCGCCTCATTGCAGCCGTTGTCGATTGGCGAATTCGTGTGGTAGGGTCGGAATTACGCGAAGCCGATAAGCGGGCAGGTATCCGGTTGCATTGCCCTGAAGGAAGCTCAACCGTATCATAAACATTAGAGGAAATGAGGTTATCCCATGAAGTCATGCTTTGATCAAAAATGGCGTTCTACAACGATTGTGGCGGTTCGCCGGAATGGGAAAGTCGTTGTCGCCGGAGACGGGCAACTCAGCCTCGGCGATACGATCATGAAAAACCATGCGCGGAAAGTGCGCCGTCTCTACGACGACCGCGTTGTGGTTGGATTTGCCGGTGCAAGCGCGGATGCGTTCACCTTATTCGAGAAGTTCGAGGCGAAGTTGGATGAGTACCGGGGGAATCTGGTGCGCTCCTCGGTGGAGCTGGCAAAAGACTGGCGGATGGACCGTGCCTTGCGTCACCTGGAGGCGCTGTTGATTGTATGCGACGAAGAGAACACCCTCGTGATCTCGGGAAACGGAGATGTGATCGAGCCGGACGAGGATGTGATTGCCATCGGTTCCGGCGGCCCATTTGCGCAGGCGGCGGCTATGGCGCTTCTGAAGTTTACCGATATGGATGCCGAGTCGATTGCGCGGGAATCTCTGGCCATGGCCGCAAGGATCTGCGTATTCACCAACCAGGAATTTGTGCTGGAAGCGCTGCCGAAATCTCCCGAGGAACCCCCATCGAAAAAACGGAACTCAAAGGACTGAATACACTGTGAAGCAAGACGTTGTTCAATTTGAATTAATCTCCTCTCATGGCGTCATTGAAGGTCTGACACCGCGTCAGATCG
The DNA here is from genome assembly GCA_029557025.1 of Candidatus Omnitrophota bacterium. Lineage (GTDB taxonomy): Bacteria > Hinthialibacterota > Hinthialibacteria > Hinthialibacterales > JAKPRU01 > JAKPRU01. The sequence goes on from JAKPRU010000113.1 coordinate 4,132, forward strand.
TTGCGGAATTGGATAAGTATATCGTCGGACAGGATGAGGCAAAACGGGCGGTTGCAATTGCGTTGCGGAACCGGGCGCGCCGTCGCGCACTTCCCCCGGCTGTTCAGGAAGAGATTTATCCCAAGAACATCATTATGATCGGCCCGACAGGAGTCGGAAAGACCGAAATCGCCCGCCGCCTGGCCCGCCTGGAGGACTCCCCGTTTGTGAAAGTGGAGGCCTCCAAGTTCACCGAGGTAGGCTATGTGGGCCGGGATGTGGATTCGATTATCCGGGACTTGGTGGAGATGGCGGTAACACGGGAACGGACCCGGAGAACCGAGCAGTCCAGGGTGGGGGCCGAACAGGCCACCGAGGAACGTCTGTTGGACCTGCTTATGCCGGGGGGAACGCGGATCGCAATGGAAGAGGAAGCAGCCGACCTCACCGACACGGGGAAACAGAGACTGCAAGCCAGTCGGGAACGCTTGGGGGAAATGCTCCGGGCAGGGAAACTCGACGACCGAATGGTGGATTTCGAGGTAACCGAGAAAGCAGGGAATGTGCTGGTCGGATTCCCCTCCGGCGCGGGACTGGAGGAACTGGGGATCGACCTGAAAGAGATGATGGACAAGATGCTCCCGACTCGGAGACGGCGTCAGGCCATGAAGGTTTCGGAGGCTCGATCCATTATTCTGGAAGAGGAAGCAGGGAAACTGATCGACATGGAAGCGGCGGTGAAAGAGGCAATTCACAAGGTGGAACAAACCGGCATTGTGTTCCTGGATGAGATCGACAAGATCGTCGGCAGAGAAGGCGGATCGGGACCGGATGTCTCCCGGTCGGGGGTCCAGCGGGATATCCTTCCGTTGGTTGAGGGGACGACGGTTTTCACAAAATACGGGATGGTTCAAACCGATCACATCCTGTTCATCGCAGCCGGGGCATTCCACGGCAGCAGCCCGGCGGACCTCATTCCGGAGCTGCAGGGAAGATTTCCTATTCGGGTGGAACTGGACCCGCTCGAAAAAGAAGACTTCGAACGGATCCTGCGCGAACCGGAAAACTCCCTAATCCGGCAGTACATTGCGCTTATGGAAACGGATGGGGTAATGCTGGAGTTTACGGACGATGCCTTAACCACCATGGCCGAAATGGCTTTTGAAATCAACGAGGAAACCGAGAATATCGGCGCACGACGGTTGCACACCATTATGGAAAAGGTTCTTGAGGATGTTCTATTCGAGGCCCCCGACATTGAGACTCATCATATCATGGTCGATTCGAATTATGTAAAAAGGAAACTGGAAGACATTGTGGGCGATACGGACCTGTCGAAGTATATTCTCTGATGTACGCCGAGCGCATAAATCCTCAGAGCCGTCCGGTCTCATGCGTATTTCCGCTTCGGGTTATTAAACAGGGTCGCCTGGTGGAATCCTGAACATCTGGGGCGTTCATATTCAACGCTTTTCTACTTCCTCGTTTCCCCACTGTACCCAACCCTCGCGGGCGTGCCTCGCAAACAGCTCCAGGTAAGGACCCGGAGAACATGCCTCAATGATGTCGTACAATTCGTCCGGTTTGCGGGAATGTTCCCGCTTCCGCGCTGTAAGGATGTTCGTCTGTGTTCTTCCGGCAGGGAGCGTGCGCATACTGCCCCGAATACCGAAGAGGACCAACTCCGTTACATTGCGAAAGTAGAACCCTACCCCCCGACCGTCCGGCCCGCCATCTTTGCGCACTTTATACCAGACCAAGTTGGTCTTATATGTGAATCCCCATCGTTTCATTACCTCAAGCCCTTCCGAGATGAGCGCATTGGGGACCCAGAGGTACAAGTGAGAACGCGCCGCCACGACCCGATTGACGGGCAGTTCATAGATCTCTTCCATGGTCATGGTGGGATAACGCAAGAGTCGCCGATGTTCCGGGGCCATCTTTCCGGTCCGGTTGTCGAATCGCCAGGGGGGATCAGCAAGAATGGTTGAGAATGGCCCCTTGATCCGGCTGGTCAGATCTTCAGCGGCGGAAATTAAGGGCATGTTCCGTATCTCTGCTATCGATTCCAAGGACAAGAGAAGGGCAGAAGGGATGACTCAGTAATCCGCCGTTTCCATTCGGGTGAGCAGTTCGTTCAGCTCTCCCATGATCTCGCCCATGCGGTCATGATCCTTGGACTCTTTGGCCGTTTTCAGTTCATCCACCACGCGTCGCGCGCTTTCCGATAGAGCATCATCGTACTCACCGAACATTCGCTCGGCGCGGTAGATCAGGCTTTCGGCTTCATTCACCAGGTTGTCTCTCTGGCGCAGTTTCGTGATTTCCGCGACCCGCTTTCGGGCCTCGTCGGTCAACCGTTTCACCTCTTCCGGAGAAAGTCGGTTATCGGTGGAGAGAATGGTTACACTGACTTCCTTGTTGGTTGTTAGATCTTTAGCGGTCGCTTCAAGAATCCGATCCTGATTGAGTCGGAATGTCACCTCAATCCGGGGCACACCACGCGGAGCGGGCGGAATCCCATCAATGCGAAGCATATCCAGGAACGTGTTGGCCGAAGCGACCGGCTCTTCCCCTTCATAAACCGGGAATGAAATGGCCGTCTGGAAATCGCGTGTCGTCGTGAAAAGATCACGAGCTTCGGTCGGATAAGTTGAGTTCCGTTCGATCAGAACGCCGTACCGGTCATCCGCCAATCCCACCCCTAATGAGAACGGGGTAAGGTGGACAATCACCGGCCCGTCCGTCTGCACGGCATCCGCCGCGGTCAATTCCAGTTCCTCGTCCAACGGAGCGAGAATGGAGGCCTGGATAGCCGCCCCGAGGGCGACACATTCATCCGGGCTGACATCCTTGCGGGGTTCTTTATTGATGAGGGAACGAACCAGTTGCTGGACGTAAGGAATTCGAGTGGTTCCGCCGACAAGCAACACGTTGCTGATATCTTCCGGCTGCAACCCCGCATCGGTAATCGCGTCTCGTGAGGGACCAATGGTACTTTCCAACAAATCTCTTGTCAGAGCTTCGAACTTGGCCCGCGTGAGTTCAGTGTCCACCGTGATCGGCCCTTTGGGCGTCATGGCAACGGCCTCGACAAGAATGTGGGTCTTCGTAATACTGGACAGTTCAATCTTCGCTTCCTGAGCGGCATCCCGAAGACGGAACATCGCTTTGGCGTCTTTGGAAAGATCGACTCCATATTGGCGTTTGATCTCGCCGAGGAGAAACTCCACAATTCGTTCGTCCAGATCGTCGCCACCCAGCTTGTTGTTGCCTTTAATGGACAAAACCTGAAAAACTCCGCCGACCATCTCGATGATGGACACGTCGAACGTGCCACCGCCGAAATCGTACACCATCAGGATTTGGTCATTT
>JAKPRU010000165.1 GCA_029557025.1 Candidatus Omnitrophota bacterium
AGGGGTATGAGCAGATCCTCTCCGGAGAGGGCAGCCAGGAAAAACAAACGATCAGTACAGGGATCACCGATCAGACCGATCTGGCTGTCTCCCTCGGACGCTGGACCTCCACGGTAACCATCGACGGAACCAGCGCCACAACTGCCACCGTGCTGGATGGGGGGTATTTCCAGGGTGTATCCCTGTACAGCGGGGACACAATTGCGTTCCAGGGTGTTCTTTCGGATGGGGTGACCATGTTTGGTGGCGCCTTATCTGTCGGCGGGAGCATCAATATAGCCAACCTGATCGCTCGAATCAACACCCAGATCGAATCCGCAGAAAAGGCTCACTGGGGGGTGACCTCCGTTTCGGATGTGCCTCAGACGTACCGAATTACCGCCGCCATGGGTACAGGAGCCAACGCAGGTCGAATTGTGCTTCGCAACAGCGCGACGACTTACTCCCAGGCCAGCATCAGTTTTTATGTTTCGCGCACATCCGGAACCGGCGAACTGGCCTGCAAGGCCGAGGGGGTCACGCGAGGTGTCATTGGTGAGGCCTCCGTCCTCTCCGGTGCGGGCAAAGTCGGCAATGCTGTCACTGCGATCACCGGTTCCACATTCGACACCGGACAATTCGCGATTACCGTTGAAGATGTTGTCGGTGCCCAACAGCGTACCACCGAATCCCTTGTCGCCTGGGTCGATGCAAACGGATCCATGATGAGCCGAACGGCCTCTCTGGGTAAAATCAGCACGGCGGCTGTGCTGAACGGGACTTTTGTAGAAGGGAACTACACGGGCGGAGTTACGCTGTTCAACAACAGCACCATCACTCTGACCGGCATTGAGATAGATGGGACATCCTTCCGGGCTACCTTCACACTTGATACGACACTGACCGCTTCCTCGGACACCGACTACAACGATTTCCGGTTCCAGTCCATCTCCGGACTAATCGAAGAAATCAACTATCGCACACGGTCCTATACGGCCTACACCGGCACCCTCGACGTGGCGAATGGTGACCGGACGCGGTTCGAGCTGAGCCAGTTTACTTACGCAAACACCGGAACCTTCCAGCTGATCGATGACCTTGGGATTACCGACAGCCACAGTACTTTCACGTTGACTTTCAACCAGAATAAGCATCTCCTCGATCCCACCGCGGATCATGCCACCATCCAGGACGATGCGGTACTCAAAAGGGAAGGGTTCGCAGAGGCCGCGACATTCCGCGTCAATGGGGGCCAGGCCGTACGAGCCGAAGCCGGGGATGTCATCACCCTGTACGGACCGGAATCGACAATCGATAAGGTCCCCACGCCACAGGTCACCATCCGTGTCGGAAGCGGATTCTCCATCGGTAAAGACCTCCTGGAG
>JAKPRU010000184.1 GCA_029557025.1 Candidatus Omnitrophota bacterium
ATGCCTTCTGTCGGCCGAACACCGAGATTTCCTCCGGGGGGTCTTATCAAGATCGGATTGTATTGGGAATCTCATTCATGCAGGTAGTATGCACCCCTATCCCGCCCACCGAAAGGAACCGGGAATCCGATGCCTCATGGAATCTCCCTTTTTTTCCAATACGGTGCGCTTTATGCTGAGTATGTTGCTATAATGGTGTGTCGAAACGTATGCTGAGGGATTAGAAAACATGGCCAGGAAAAATAAGCCGACTCACTATCTCAACCCCATGGATATGTCGGTCGAGATCCCTTTACTGGAACTTGTACAGTTGGAGGTGTCTTTGCTGAAACTAATCCAGACTCTCCATGAGGCCGGAATCGAAGCGGTCCATCGCCAGATTTCGGAAATGTCTCCGAAAGAGGACCCCGCACTCCTGATTGAGGGAGCCGCGGAAATCTATAACGAAATCGTCGAAAAACAGCAGGAAATGCTGGATGATTTCCTGAGTGACGCGATGGAAGATGAAGAGTCGCCGGATGAGATCGGCGAGGAAGACGAAAAGGAACTGGAGGAATTCTTCCTCGAAAACGAAAAAGATTCTCCCTCCTCCACAATGCACTGAAAAGCATCTCCCCCATAAAACAAGATTCTCTTTCCTCGGACTCTCTACGGGTTTCATTTGTTCTATCCGTCCCATCCCCTTTCAAGCCCCGCTCATCTCAGGATACAATGCGATGTTTCTCTCAATCAGGAGCACAAAAATGAATCGATTGCGAATTCTTGGAGCGCTGTCGCTCTGTTTTCTGCTCGCCTCCTGCGGCGCGAAAGAAGAATACAAATACCTCGTGGGATTCTCTCAATGCAATCTTGCGGAACCGTGGCGTCAGGCGATGAATGCCGCCGTGAAGAAAGAAGCCGCTAACCACCCCGACATGAAAATCATCTATGCCGATGCGCACCAGGATAACGATGAACAGGTCTCCCAGATCCGTAGTTTCCTGACCCAGAAAATCGACCTGCTGATGGTCTCTCCCAATGAGGCTGCTCCGCTGACGCCGGCGGTCCGAGAGGTCTATAACGCCGGCATTCCGGTGGTGGTCATTGACCGGGCGATTGCAGGGGATTCCTACACTTGTTTTGTGGGTGGAGACAACAAAGAAATCGGTCGCAAAGCGGGCGAATTCATCGCGGAAGTTCTCCAGGGGAAAGGGAACATTGTCGAAATCAAGGGCCTCGCGGGGTCACCTCCCGCAATTGATCGCAGTCTCCCGATGCGTGAGGTCCTTGCGCGGTATCCTGACATAAAAATCATCGCCGAATTTGAGGCGCGCTGGTTGCGCGATGAGGCGAATCAGCAGTTCCCCTCCGTCCTTCAGGCAAATGAGGATATTGACCTGGTCTATGCGCACAACGACCCCATGGCCATGGGAGCCTACCTGGCGGCGAAAAATGTCGGACGGGAGAAAGACATTCTGTTCATCGGCGTGGACGGTCTGCCGGGACCGGACGGCGGTGCGAAAATGGTCCTGGATGGCATCCTGACCGCGACCTTCTATTATCCGAACTGCGGCAAGGAAGCCGTGCAGATCGCCGCAAAAATCCTCAACGGCGAAACAGTCGAGAAAAACATCTCCCTGGATACACCTGTCATTACTAAAGAGAATGCACAGCAATTCTATCAGCCATGACCGTTCAAACTCGTCCAAACGATCCATTTCGAAAGGAGAAAAAACATAGAGATGACCGGTAAGCAAGAAAGGGTACAGTCAAGAAGGGCGTTTCTGAGTCTGGCCGCAGTGAGCGCCGCGGGCCTGGTCGGTTCCTCCTGCGCGCGATCCGGCGGTGTGACGGCGCGAAAACAGACAGCCGTTTCGTTGCGCCATGAAGTACCGCTCGGAGAATCCGTTGAGCGAGCGGTGGAGCAATTCAATACTTCCCGTGACGATATTCACGTCACAATGCAGTTCCTGAATGGGGATCTGGATTGGGAGTATGAGGTCAAACATCTTGAGGAAGTTCCCTTCTGGTACACGGAGGGCGGGCCGGCGGATATTTACTATGGTCGCTCAACCGGCTGGGCGCACGCTGCGGATGCCGGACTGATTATTCCACTGGATGACTACCTGGATTCCTCGACTGCTCTCAAGCGCGATGATTTCCACCGCAGTCGTTACGGCAAAGCGCTGGACACCGGGACATATCGCGGGAAACTCTGGGGGATTCCCCTGATCGCGGATACCTACGGCTTATTCTGTAACATGGACTTGTTCCGTGCCGCCGGACTCGAACGACTGCCGGCAACATGGGAAGAAACACTTTTCTTCGCCCAGCAAATGACACGCGATACGAACGGCGACGGAAAACTCGACCGTTTCGGCTATCAACAGTGCTCTTTTCAATATCCGTTACAAGTGATCGGTATGGGATTACCTTTTATAGATATGCAAAATAAGCGTGTGCTGCTCGACAGCGACCTGGGTGTCGAATCCCTGGACCTGTACCGTCGTCTGCTGGCGTTCTCCCCGCCGCACGCGGATTTCGAGCGTGGCGATACCGGCATGAAAATGAGCACACCGGATGGAACTTATGGGATGTATAGTCATCTGAACTACGAGGTGGCTCCGGTTCCCGCGGGACGGATTCATGTCAATACCTACGGCCACAGCGATGCCGCATACGGATTCTGTATCTCTGCCGAGTCCGACAAGCGCCGGCAGGATGCCGCCTGGAAAATAATCGAGTATCTGATGACCGAAGAGGTCTACTTCGACACGGTAGAGGAAATCCAGCATCTGCCGATCCGCAACTCCATCCGCACAGGTGAGCGATTCGATGCCTATCTCAAAAAGCATCCACACCTGCGAACCTTTGTGGAAGAGTATGAATGGGCGGTGGCGCGTCCCTGTGTCCCGGAATATCGTTACCTGGAAAGTGTAATGCGTAACGTGCTGCTACCGGTCCAGGAGAAGGGCGGTTTATCATTAACCAAAGATCAGTTGCGCGAGATTTTGAAAAGAGAATCGGCACGCATCAACGAGCGTTTGGCCAGGGCCACATGGTAAACAAGGCCGGATTGTTCATCTGGCACGCTTGCGCAGCCGGGTGACCTGCCTGGAATGGCGTCTGCACCGGGCGGAAACAACCCTTGAACGGTCTGGATCAACCCTCCGGACCGGAGAAGTTTAACACAAGAAAAACTCACTAATTTCCAAACGGAGCTGTCTCATTGTACTTAACACATTCCTGGGGGGTATACATACGCATAAGGAGTTCTGCAACGTGCCCGCAATCGCCAATCGCTTCATCCCGTCCGGTAAACATGCAGAATTTCGTCCAGGCATTCGACGAAGAAGCCGACGATGGCCGGATCAAAATGCGTCCCGGAATTCTCGCGAAGGATCTGAATACTTCGGTCGATGCGGATAGGTTCCTTGTAGCATCGACTCCCAACCAGGGCGTCGAACACATCAATCACCGAGATAATCCGCGCTTCCAGGGGTATTTTTTCGCCCTGAAGCCCCGATGGGTATCCCGCTCCATCCCACCGTTCATGATGACTCAACGCAATCCGCGCCGCCATGCGAACCAACGGGACATCGGAATCTCCCAGGATCTCCGCGCCGACAGTGGTATGCCGCTTCGAGATCTCGTATTCCTCCGGTGTCAGCGGCCCCGGCTTGAGCAGAACCGCTTCCGGCACGGCGATCTTGCCGATGTCATGGGCCAGGCCGGCGTACCCGATCATCGTAACCTGGTGTTCCATCCAGCCGATATGCCGGGCGATGATCCGGCTGCACAGGCTGATCCGGCGCAAATGGACCGGAACATCGGGATCGCGACATTCGGCCACACCGGCAAGCCGAATCAGATATTCCGTCAGGTGATCTTCCACGTTGTGCGGTTCCATTCCCATGGTCAGGGTATTCTAAGTCGTCCAATCTAAAAGGAATACCCAGGCCATGGCCGACAACAAGAACCGTTCCTGCGTTTTTTTGGCTTTCTCGAAACCTAAAGGTCCTTGAGATCCGGACGATAATCGTAGAAAGTATGTGGGACGCCGCATACTTGTTTTGTATTGGACTGCTCTTTGAGGCCGCTATATCGGGGCGCGGCAATGGCCGGTGGGATGGATCCCGCCGCCCAGGGACGGGGTGAAATCCTGTGCAGGAGACACGCGCATGTACGCCGCCGCCCACCCCCAATGTCAGCCCCGTTCGCGGATACACTCCCTGATCATCGTATTCCTGACAATTCTATTCCTTCTCTGGGCGGCCCATGTTGCCTCCGGCCAGGCACCCAATTCTTATTCCATATTGAATTTCGCCGGTTCGGGCGTCGCCGGATTCGCAGGCGATGGCTCCCCGGCAGTCGAGGCCCGTTTCAATACCCCCTGGAACGCCGCTGTTGATCCCGACGGGAATATTTTTATTACAGATCGCGACAACAACCGTATTCGCCGGATCGACCGCAGGGGCATTGTGAGTACCTACGCGGGCAACGGATTCCCCTCGTTTTCCGGTGACGGCGGACCCGCGACCGATGCCTCGCTTAACAAACCGAAAGGTGTCGCCGCGCTGGCAGACGGCTCCATTCTCATCGCAGATACCGATAATCACTGCATCCGAAAAGTTGACCGAAACGGCATTATCACCACCTTTGCGGGTATCGGTCGCTTCGCGGGTGTCGGTGGTGAGGTTGTCCCCGCCACGGAAGCTTTGTTCAAAATGCCTGCCGACCTCGCGGTGGATGCAACCGGAAATGTGTATGTGGTAGACAGTTCCAATTTCCGCATCCGCGTTGTGGATACCTCCGGCATGGTGCGGACCATCGCCGGTGTCGGAGGTACTGAGTTCGGCTACGCGGGAGACGGGGGACCGGCCACCGAAGCATTGCTTCTTTACCCGTCCGGCATCGATCTGGACCGCCAGGGCAACATCTACATCGTGGACCAATTCAATAGCGTCGTCCGCAAAGTCGACACAAACGGAATCATTACAACCATCGCCGGAATCGGTCAACAAAACGGATTTTCGGGAGATGGCGGACCGGCAACACAAGCCAAGATGACCTATCCGCAGGATGTGTTGATCGATGATCGCGGAAATATCCTCATCAGTGATTACAAAAACCACCGCATCCGTCGCGTGGACCCAGACGGAATCATTGAAACCATTGCCGGAATCGGCAAAAACGGCTATTTCGGCGATGGCGGACCGGCGCTCCTGGCTTGGCTCAATAATCCGGTCGGACTGGTACTGTACAGCCAGGATAGTTTTCTGGTTGTGGATTCCCTAAACCACCGGATTCGGGAAGTAACGCTTCGCGATCTCTCCCAGACTCCGACACAAACCCCGACCTCGACACGAACTCCCACACCGACAGCAACCTGGACACCGACCCCACGACCGTCCAATACGCCGACGAATACCCCTACACCGCTGCCGGTGAATCAGCTCGCTCCCGGTATCACTCCGGGCCGAACGGGTATCTACTACACAAATACAAACCGGGTATACATTCCGGTGGAACCGAAACAGGGAACGGTTCGTGTGGTTCTTTCCTCTACGGAGAACGGCAGCGGCCCCCTGTCGATCAATGATACGCTTGCGTTGGATGTACAGAGACCGGACGGAACCGTCGCGAACGCAACCGTTACATTCAGCGCCGCCAACCCCGTCCGACCGGCGGAAAATGTCACCAGCCTTTTCCAGAAGGGCGAACACCTCGTTACCGTTCGCCTCTCCAATTTGACAACGGATACCGGAACCGAACCGCAAACCAATACGCCCGTTTGGGTGGCATTGCTGCTGGCCCCGGAGATTCGTAATATACCCGACCTGCGGCTCATCGTCGGCGAAGACCTGACCGCGGCGCTCGATCTGGATGACTATGTTGTGGATCGGGATTCCGGTCAGGCGGGAGTGAATTGGACTTATGAAATAAAGGGAGCGGTTCGTGATCTCACCATTAACGATCAGAATGTGGTCTCCGTCCGTGCGGCCGCAACCCCGGCGGAAGGCTCCATTATTTTCAGGGCTACTGATGGGGTATTCTCCGCGAGCGATGAAGTGGTTGTGAAAACATCTACATTTTTGATCAATCCCTTCCTAAAAGATCCCGCGGCCTTATTGGAGGATTATTGTTTCATTACGCCGTATTCGATGTACAACCAGATGCTCCCGAACGGCGTGTATGCCGCGGATATTCCTTTTTCTGCAACGTTTACAACCGGTCGGGGTCTGGAAGCCGCGAATGTGGCGCGTGGTCAGGCCTATTTCTTCAGCACCTTTCCCGGGGGACTGGTAAAAGACCCGGTTCCCGTCAGCCTCCGAGCCTATCGAATGAACAATTGGAAAGACCGGGATGGAGCGGTGATTTATGTATCCTCCTGCATTCCACCGATCGGCGGCGATGCGGCGGAAGACTACGATTTTTCCGCGCTGACGCTCGGATCGACGTCCTGGATGGTCGGCTTGAGCGGTGGCGGAACGGCTCGTTTGGGCGATATTCCTGTATCCCTGGACCCGTCGGCCACGGATGGTCACGGATTGCTGGTCACGGTCGCTCCCGGAAAGAATGTCCTCCTGATGACACCGTATATCGAGACCGGCCAGGGTACAGTTACGATTCAGGGATACTTCGCGGCCGAGAATCCTGTTGAACCCCGCGATCTGCCGGATATTTCGATCGGATTGTTTGCCGACAGTTCCAACCTTTCCATCAATACAATTACCGCTGACGAGATTCAAGGCGGCGCGCAATATCAGCTCGTCTCGAGTACTTATGACAGCCCCACGGATCTCCTGCAGGGAGTGATCCAGATTTCGGCCAGAACCTATGCGCGTGGAACCGCGTATGTCTACATCGACAACATCCGTGTCTACCGGAGCGCACGGAAAACGGATCGCGCTCTGGGTAAGACCGAAATCGACACGGGGCCGTTCGACGGAACCTTTGAGTCCGCCCTGCTGGGATTGGGAGACATGGTACAGATCGACCCCACGAATACGAGCGGCGGCGAGGCCTATCTCACTCTGCTATACAACCATGATCTGTTTGCCGGTGGGCGGGCACAGTCGATGATCCTGAACTTGACCGATCCTCTCGGATACGTGCGAGTCCTGGCGGGACCGCTTCCGCTCCCCGGCATTACATTTCCACATACCATCACCGCGCAGTGTTATGTTAAGGCTGTGAAAAACGGACAAGGATACTTTGCCATCGCGATGACAAACGGCCTGCACACAGCGGTGACCTACATGAGCAACGACAACCTTCCTCGCAACGGCGATTGGGTCAAGGTTTCGGTAACCGGCGACTTTCGCGTTCCGGCTGGGGTCAACCCCGTCCTGCTTCTGCAGAATCGGTATCTCCCCGGCGCGGTTCCCGGCCTGGTAAAGGACGCGGCTACCCTGGCCGTTGACGATATCACCGTTCATGCCGTTCAGGACCCCTCCTGGTTCTGGGACAAACAAAGCCTGCGGTATGAAAACTGATTCTGCGAGGATTTCGCCGAGTCGTCTTTCCTATCTACGATTCTCTTGTTCCCTGTGTTGTCCTGGAATGCAATCCCTTCACGACCTATAATTAGGCGTTCTCGTCGGAGGGACACAATCGTTGTAACAGGAGCACAGGATGAATTCACGGGAACGGATCGGTCTGACCCTGCAACATCGCGAACCGGATCGTGTCGCCATCCAGGACGCACCCTGGGAAACCACGGTTGTCCGCTGGCACAAAGAAGGGCTTCCGGAAAATATCGAACCGGAGGAATACTTTCACTATGAAATGGCAGGGTTCGGCGCGGACACTACTTTCCGACTCCCGGAGGAAACCGTCGAGGAAACAGACGAATATATTGTCCAACGCAATAAGAACGGCGCCCTGCTTCGAAACTGGAAACATGCTACCTCCACGCCGCAAATGATCGGATTCACCATTGCCTCTCGGGAGGACTGGGAGGAACACCGGCCCCGCATGGCCATGGCAAGAGATCGGATCGATTGGGAGAACGATTTAGCCCGGAATCGTAAAGAACACGAGGCCGGACGATGGTGCGCCTACAGCGCTCCGATCGGATACGACCGGACCCAGGGAATTGTCGGCTCCGTGAATCTGCTGATGGCTATGCTGGACGATCCCAAATGGGTGTTCGATATGTTCGAGGTCGGGATCGACCTTAATATCACCTGTGCGGAGGAAATGATGGCAGGTGGATTCAAGTTCGACGGCGCTTTCTTGTATGACGATATGGGATACCGCAATGCCTCCCTGTTCTCTCCACAAACCTATCGCAGCCTTCTGTTTCCGCTGCACAAACGGATCTGCGATTTTTTCCACGCCAGAGGATTGCCGGTTCTTCTGCACAGCTGCGGACGTGTAAGCGAACTGGTTCCCCAACTGATTGAAGCGGGATTCGACGGCCTGCAGCCGCTGGAGTCAAAGGCCGGGATGGATTTGATTCGGTTAAAGAAAGACTACGGAGAACAACTATGCTTCATGGGCGGAATCGAAGCACGCGCAATGTCTAATCCCGATCCATCCGTGATTGAGCAGGAAATCAAAACAAAGATCCCCTTTGCTATGAAAGGTGGGGGATATATCTACCACTCGGACCACTCCGTCCCGGACGATGTAAGTTTCGAGCAGTACAAACACGTAATCGAGTTGGTTCTGCAATATGGAACCTATTGAATTCCATTTAGAATGGAAAACAAAACCGGAAAGAAGTCCACTGCCGGTGTGCAGATATGGAAGAGGTGTTCCATCTCGATTAACCTTCCCTGTGGGGGCACGTTGCGAGGTGCCCTACTTACCAACGTGCCCCTACTAACTACTCCATGGAGAACATTATGACATCAAAGACTCTCGATCTGTCCCCGGCTCGGTGGATCTGGTATCCCTCCGGGCGTTGTCTTCAAAACACCTTTGTTCTGTTTCGTCGCGAGCTGGACCTCTCCGCTGCTCCGAAAGCGGCGACCGGTTGGATTGTTGCAGACAGCCGTTACCGCCTGTTTGTCAACGGGCAGCGGGTCCAGTGGGGACCCGCACCGGCGGACCCGCAACACCTGGAGGCTGATCCCCTGGATTTGACATCTCTTCTTCATCCGGGCAAGAATGTCATCGGCTGCGAGGTGCTTTTCTATGGGCACGGGGAGGGTACATGGCCGCTCGGTAAACCGGGATTCCTGTTTCAACTGGATATCGAAACAGCAGACGGGGATAAAACATCTCTCGTCTCCGATTCATCCTGGCAGGCCCATATCGCCCGGTCCTGGCAGCCGGGGCATTACACGCGCTGGTACCTGAGAGCCTTACAAGAAGAATTTGACGCCTGCCTGTATCCGTACGGGTGGTCCGCTACCGGATTTTCCTCCGATACGGACTGGCTGCCTGCCATGGAACAGAACTGTCCTGCCAATATGCCCGTTCTTTGTTCCACTTATGATGACTACATGATGGACATCATCGGCGACCAGAACCGCTGCGACCTCTCGCCGCGCAGCATTCCTCTACTGAATGAGGAATTGATACCGGTTAAATGTCTTGCCGAGTCACTATGGATTGCCTGGGATCGTCCTCCACGGGAGTATTTCGAATGCCGGACGCCAAATGCGTTTCGCGTAGCCGGCTCACTGTGCGCAGACGAAACAGAACCGGGGAAATGGCGCGTTATCCTGGACGGAACCCGTGGCGCCGCGCTGACTTATGAATTCGCCGAACAAATTGTCGGCTGGCCTTATTTCACCATTCATGCGCGGGCTGGAACTGTTGTGGAACTATTGGTACACGAGGCGCACGAGATTGGGGGTCCGGCGCTTCTAAATACACATTGGGAATCCTGGTCTCGGTTCATTTGTAAAGATGGAGAAAATAATTTCGAGCCGTTCGACTATGAATCGTTACGATGGCTGCAATTACATATTCACGGCGCAGCCGGGGAGGTCCGGGTAGAGCGAGTCGGTGTCCGACGTCGGACGTTTCCGTGGCCGAATTCACCGCAGGTGTCCTGTTCCGATTCGAACTTGCAGCGCCTTCTGAATGCCTCGATCAATACCTTGCATAACTCCGCGCAGGAAACCCTTGTGGACGGCATGGCACGGGAACGGCAGCAATACAGTGGCGATGTCGCTCATCAGGCTCATGCGATTTATTTCGCGTTCGGCGAAACCCGTCTCCCGGCGCGATATATCAATACCTATAGCCGGGGCATAACACATGAAGGTTACTTTCTGGATTGCTGGCCTGCTTACGACCGTCTCTGCCGCGTAATGCAGCGCCAACTTTACCTGTCTAAGTGGGGACCGATTTTGGATCATGGTATCGGCTTTGTATTTGATTGCTTTCACCATTACATGTATTCGGGAGATTTATCTTCCCTGGAGAAACCGTTTGCGGCTCTTGTGCAGTTTGTTGAGTACTTGCAAAGTATTCGGCGCTCGGACGGACTTCTGCCGGTAGAGGATATCGGGACACCGTGTGTGTGGATGGATCATATCGCGTATCGGCAAACACGCCATAAAAAATGTGCGTTTAATCTGTATGCCTCCGCAATGCTGGGAAATGCTTTCGCGCCGCTTTGCACGGCTTTCGGGGATACCGGTCTGGCCCGCGATTCCCAGTCGCTTGCCCGGAATCTATTGGACGCCGCCATAAAACATTTCTGGCACCCTGAACGAGGTCTGTTTTGTGTTAATCTGCCGTGGCGGTCGGAGGAAAGAGAGGATCGTTTCTGCGACCGCTCTCTCGCAACATCCATCCTTTTCGATCAATGTCCGGGCAATAACACAGAGGCCGCACTGCGGATGCTGGTGGAATGCCCGCCGGAGATGGGATTCTCGTATCCGGCGAATGCCTGCTGGCGTCTCTGGGCGCTGGCAAAAGCAGGACGAATCGATGTCATTTTGAAGGACCTCCGCGAGCGGTGGGCTGCGTTGGATTCGGTGCGTCTCAACAACACCTTACAGGAGGACTGGGAGGTCATACCGGACTCCACCGCCTCGGAGTGGAGTCACTGCCCGGTCGTTCCCCTTTACCTCTTTTTCATGGCGATTGCGGGGATCAAACCGTTAGCGCCCGGATTTTCCCGTTGCGAAATTCGTCCGCAGCTGGGTGACTTGGAACACGTGAGCCTTGTTGCGCATACCGTCCAGGGACCGATTCGCTTCGAGTCGGCTGGAAAACAGGGCAGCCGTTCTCTCCGCATTCAGCTGCCCGAGCGCTGCGCTGCCGAGTTGATCCTCCCTGCGGGTGAGCAGGTAGACCTCTCTCCGTTGCCGTCTCTCGCTCCACCGGGGCACAAACGTTACGCTCTGCCTTGGGCAAAAGAGACCGTGTTGCCGCTGAAAATTGCGTAGTCCGTCCTCTTCTCCCTCCGGAGAATAGGGTCGGGGGGAGGGCGCCGCGTCCCCTTCCCTGCCATTCCTCTTGAGCCGCACCGCATCCGCATGGAAAATCTATGCAAACATCACGCGAGAGGTGAAATCCAATGAACGAACAATCCGCACCGAGAGAAGTGACCTTTCAGGATTTTGTTTTTATGATGTCCACTTCAGCCCTGGTCGGCTTGGGACATATCCCCAATCCCGTCACCAATAAGTATGAAACGGACCTGGAATCCGTCCGCCATACCATTTCTCTGTTGACCATGATCCAGCAGAAAACCAAGGGCAATCTGACATCGGACGAGGACGACATGCTGGAACGGATTCTTCATGAGCTGCGAATGGGTTTCATCGCGAAAACAAAAGAAAGCCCCACGTCGCCCCCTTCCGAGGAGGAAAAGAAAAAAGAGGAAAAACCCGGAAGAATTATTCTCCCATAAGACCCGCCGATCGGCACTGAGAGGAACGGAGGCTTGCCCTGCCATTTCGGGCAATTGGCTCAGGCAAACAGGTCCATGCCTTTCGGAATCCCACCAAAACCAAAGAAGTCCATCCCATTCGACGCTCCGGCTTCCGATTCCTCTTCCGTCTGCTCGGCCTGTTCTTCCATGGCTTCCTGTTGCATTTCCAGCGACTCCTGGAGCAACTGGGCGTCGGAATTGGCCTGAATGTCCTCCAGGGAATTCACGCCAAGAATGTTCTGGAAGAAGAAATTGGTCACGTCCAGGAACTTGGTCAATCCGCTCTGGGATTCCTCTTTCAATCCATCCAGGAACTCCGCTCCCAGGCCCATTTCCTCCAGTTGTGAACCGAAGGTCTCGCCGATACTGGTGAAGAAATTGTCAAGCGCGCTGGAAATCTGCTCACCGACCTTGTTAATGAGGGCATTTGTCGCGCCGAAGAACTCAGACATATTTTCAGGCGAAGCGGTAAGCACATTGCTCACCGCGGTCAAGAATCCGCCTAAATCGCCGGAATCCTCCTCGGAAGAGGCAATCTGCTCCACCTGCGACAGAAAACTGTCCAAGTCCTCACCGGATACCGAGATATTCATCTGAAACTCTTTGGAAAGCTGTGCCCCCACTTGCATGACCTGATCGCCCATCTCCTCACCATAACTCTGACTGATCCCCACAGCCGCCTGTTGGACAGAAGAGTAATAAATCTGCGCCTGCCAA
>JAKPRU010000197.1 GCA_029557025.1 Candidatus Omnitrophota bacterium
GCCGGAAAGCCTTCTGCGGCTGCCCGAATAATTTCAAAGTACCACCGAATACAAACATTTGCCCAACCTGCCTGGGGGTGCCGGGAGCATTGCCGGTACTCAACCCGGAAATGCTGGAATTTGCCCTGCGGGTTTGCCTTGCGCTGCACACGAAGATCAATCAGCGCTGCCATTTCGACCGCAAGCACTACTTCTATCCTGATCTTCCGAAAGGTTATCAAATCAGCCAGAAATACCGGCAGATCGGCGTGGAGGGATTCATTACCATTGAAACCGACGACGGCAGCGAAAAGCGGGTCCGTATCTCCGATGTTCACATGGAAGAGGACACGGGAACCCTTGCTCACACCGAAGCGTATGTCCGCAAAGGAACCAGCACGGTGAACTACAACCGTTGTGGTGTGCCGCTGCTGGAAATTGTCTCTCACCCCGATATGCGTTCTATTGCCGAGGTTTCCAGTTATATGCACCGGATGCGGGACATGCTCGATTTCCTGGCGGTTTCGGACTGTCGTATGGAGGAAGGCAGCATTCGGTATGAGGCCTCGGTTTCTCTGCGGCCGTTCGGTCAGGAAGAATATGGTACGCGGGTGGAGATCAAGAATCTGGGATCATTCCGCTCGGTAGAGCAAGCCCTGGAGGCCGAAATCCGTCGGCAGAAACGTATCCTGGGGTCGGGAACTCCCCTCCGGCAGGAAACGGTATTGTTTGATGAGAATGTTAAAGAAACCCGCCCCATGCGCAGTAAAGAATCCTCATCGGATTACCGGTATTTCCCCGAACCGGACCTGCCGCCCATTGTAATTTCGGTTGAATGGCTGAATGAAGTCAAGCAGACTATGCCGCCGTTGCGGGACACGGTAATGAAACTCATGATCGAAGAGCATGGTTTGACACCTTACGCTGCCGATGTGTTGACCGCCTCACGAGCACTGGCCGACTATTACCGGGACGCCGTGCGAGCCGGCGGAAAAGAGATGGCGGTTCCGGTGGCAAATTGGCTGCAAAATACAGTCCTGGGGTATCTCAATGAAATGGGGCTTGAAATTGAGGCCTCTCCGATTTCGGCCCAAGAATTGGCGGATATTGTCCGCAAAGTCGAAGAAAAGAAAATCACGGCCGCCGCCGCGAAAACGTGTTTGCGCGAAAGTCTGTCGGGAAAAGGCTCTTTGAAAGATCTCCTCGCGAGGCAGGGCGAAGCGGTCAGCGACGATGCCCAACTGATGCAATGGGTTCGAGATGTGATCGCGGAGAATCCTGACAAGGTGGAAGCGTATCGCAGCGGAAGAACCAACCTGATTCAGTTCTTTGTCGGCCAAGTGATGCGCCTCTCGAAAGGTCGTGCCCAAGCCCAGAAGGTGAAAGAATTGATGGAGGAAGAATTGGGAGGATAGGACCTGGATTCGGGTGTCCACCGGAATAGCCGCCTGCGAAATGTCGGACCGGTGGGTGGTATGCTGGGATTAATATAGAATGAAGAGGGTCTTCATCGAGACGCGTGGATTTACGCAGGCTGTCGCGAATTTCCTGAGTGATGAGGACTATGCGGAATTCCAGCGAGAATTGATGAGGGGACCCCGCCGGGGGACGGTGATGCGTGGCTGTGGCGGCTTACGCAAAGTCCGACTTCCTAATTCCCGGAAATAGAAGGGGAAAAGAGGCGGGGCCAGGATTATTTACCTGGATGTTCCGGAGGCCAAGTGGATTCTTCTTTTTGGATATCTATGGGAAAGAAGAGAAGGATGATCTGAAAGCAGCGGAGAAGAAAGTCCTTAAGAGACCAGCTACGGAGTTCAAGAATCTGGCAAAACAGACTGTGAAAAAGGACGATTCATCATGACCGGTACGAAACGACAGGAATCCCTCTCTGCTCGTCTGGAGCAGGGGCTGAACGAGGGGATTCGGTTTGCCAAAGGCGAGTTGGAATTGAAAACCGTTACGGTTGTGTTGTCCCAACCGGCCCCTGAAGTGGGACCGGATGAGGTCGTGAGAATCCGAAAACAGCTCAATATGTCTCAGCCACATTTTGCGATGACTTTGAATGTTTCTTCGGAGACCGTGCGCAGCTGGGAATCCGGTAGACGGAGTCCGTCGCCTCCTGCCCGTCGTCTATTGCAGCTGATTCGGTGCAATCCGCATTTGATCACTGGAACGGCAATGGATTCCCTGAAGAACAAAACGACAAGCGGGTCCCGAACCGACCGGAAAAGCAGAAACGATAAGCGGAATGACGGCGCACCGATCCGGCAGAGTCCAATGAAGTCCTGAGATGCTTGGCATGTGTTTCTCGCCTGTGCACGTTGGCCTGCATTTCGGTGTTTGTCAGAATGACGAGATC
Source organism: Candidatus Omnitrophota bacterium (assembly GCA_029557025.1). Classification (GTDB taxonomy): domain Bacteria; phylum Hinthialibacterota; class Hinthialibacteria; order Hinthialibacterales; family JAKPRU01; genus JAKPRU01. The sequence goes on from JAKPRU010000197.1 coordinate 2,339, forward strand.
TACGATTCACTGAGGTAAACCAATATGCCCGAAACACGGTCTTCCGATAGAATAGAAATCTCGTTGCAGCAGCTGCGGGATATAGCATTCCTTTCCCGCCTGGAGGTCCCCGATGAGAGCCTGGAAGAGCTGCGTTCGGACTTTCTGGCCCTGCTGAACCATTTTAAACAGATCGACGAACTCCCGACGGACGGTGTAGAACCGATGGCCCATCCCTTGGAACTGTCGAATGTGTTTCTGCAAGAAGGTGTGCGATATCCGGCGGAACCGGACGAACTGCTGCAAAATGCGCTTGAAGTCGATAACGAGCGGCGAGTGATTGTCCCCAGGGTGGTGGAGTAGGAGCAACGAATGGCCGAACTGCTTTGGAAATATGGCGCAGAGAAACTTCACACAATGGTAATAAACCGGGAGGTTTCCTGCAGAGAAGTGGTGGAGAGCCACCTGGACCGGATCCGCAAAGTCGAGCCGCGGATCAATGCGTTGATCACAATCTGCCATGCGGAGGCCATCGCGCAGGCCGACGACCAAGACAAACGTCTCGCCAAGGGCGAGTCGGTCGGCCCGCTGGCCGGGGTGACGATCTCCGTTAAAGACATCATCTCGACCAGGGGAATCCGCACGACCTGCGGGTCGAAAATGCTAGCCGAATACGTTCCACCTTACGATGCCACCGCCGTTCGAAAGATCAAAGAAGCAGATGGAATCATTATCGGCAAGGCGAATGTAGATGAGTTTGCCATGGGTTCCTCGACAGAAACCTCCTATTTTGGCCCGTGCCTGAATCCCTGGGACCACAGCGCCGTGCCGGGCGGTTCGAGCGGTGGCTCTGCGGCCGGTCTGGTTGCGGGGGAATGTGCCCTGGCTTTGGCCGAGGATACCGGCGGCTCCATCCGTCAACCGGCGGCGTTCTGCGGCTGTATCGGCCTGAAACCGACTTACGGCCGCGTTTCACGCTATGGCAACATCTCCTATGCCAGTTCGTTTGATCAGATCGGCCCCATGGCCCGTAGCATCATCGAAACAGCCCGGCTGCTTGAGATCATCGCGGGCCGGGACCCGTTCGACTCCACCTCCGCCGATAAACCTGTGGAAAAATGGACGGAAGCCTGTGGACAGGATGTCAAAGGATTGCGAGTGGCCATTCTCAAGGAATATGTTTCCGAGGATCTCCCGCCGGAAATCAAAGGCGGAATCAATAAAACGGTGGATATTCTGGAGAATGCCGGTGTGGAGATCTCCACGGTCAGCGTGCCCACCGCTTCTTATGCTGTCCCTATCTATTATGTCATCACGATGAGTGAAGCCTCCTCCAACCTGGCGCGTTACGACAGCATTCTGTATGGACATAAGACGGATGCCGATGACCTGATTTCTCTCTTCACCCGCTGCCGGGCGGAAGGATTCGGCAAGGTCGTT
>JAKPRU010000120.1 GCA_029557025.1 Candidatus Omnitrophota bacterium
CCTGCGCGAGCATCTGGATGACCGGAAAATCTCAGGAGTGGAACGCGGCGCGGAGTATTTGCTCTCCCGAGCCTTCAGGATCGGACCCTCTACGGGACGTTGGGCGAAAGCCATGTTTGATGCCCGCGGCATCGAAGGCATCCGTGTGATGCAGGGACTCCTCTCGATGGCGGCCAAGCAGCCGGTTGCGGTGCTGGAGCGTGCCGCGGAATGCGCTCTCAATGGCGAATGCTTCCGGCTTCGGTCTTTGCGTAAGCTATGCCAGAGGTTTTCCAAAAAACAAGCTTCCACGGACTTCGCCCAGGAAGATCCGCTGATCCGTCCGCTTTCCGAATATCAGGATCTGCTCCATGTCTCATTCAAACCACAACCCACAACCGCAAAGGAGCTTTTAAATGCGAGCGCAACTCATTGAGAACCTCAAACGACTGCATCTTTCCGGGATCCGGAACACTCTTGAGGTCCGGATTCAGGAAGCGGCCGGAAATCAGCTCAGTCCTCTGGAGTTTCTGGAGCTCGTGCTTCAGGACGAGATCACCATGCGAAGTGACCGTGCTTTCGCAAAACGGATCAAGGCGGCGCAGTTCCGCGATCTGAAAACCATCGAGGATTTTGATTTCACATTCAATCCCTCCATCAAACGCAAGCAGATCATGGATCTCGCCGCAGGTCATTTCATACGCCAGCACCAGGATGTCCTGTTGATTGGTCCTCCGGGAGTCGGGAAATCACATCTCGCGCAGGGGCTCGGCTATCAGGCTTCCAAAATGGGGTTCACGGTCTTTTACCGCTCGATCTTCACGGCGGTCTCTGAGCTCATGCAGGCGGAGGCCATGAACGAAACTGCGGCCAGGTTGAAGCGCTATCTCGCGCCGGAGGTCCTGATCATCGACGATATGGGGCTCAAACAGCTTCCGAAGAACGCAGAAGAACATCTCTTCGAGATTATTATGCGACGCTCCGAACTGCATTCCACGATCCTGACTTCGAACCGGCCGCTCTCGGATTGGGGGAAACTCATCGGAGACGTCCCCACGGCGGGGGCCATCCTTGACCGGCTCCTCAGCCGTGCGCACATCATCGAAATCTCGGGGAAAAGCTACCGTCTCAGAGAAAAAACTTGCGGGAAACACAAAGACGATGATAATCAGCACTCACAACATTAACCCTGGCCGGTTTTGACCCGCCCCGTGACAGGAAACGTTTGAATTTCTGGAAAAAGTGTATTGGGACGGCAGAGGTATCTGGTCAAAGG
>JAKPRU010000323.1 GCA_029557025.1 Candidatus Omnitrophota bacterium
TTCGCGCTGGAATGCGTGTTTCGCAAAATCTCCACCGCCAGCACGCGGCCATCCCCGGTCGCCTTCGGCAATAATCGTTGCGAAATGACCGACAGGAGGGTCAGGGAGAGCTGGACACGAACCTGCTGCTGCTGCCGGTCCGGGAAAACATCAATCACCCGGTCGATGGTCTGCACGGCATCGTTCGTGTGGAGGGTGGCAAGCACAAGATGCCCGGTTTCCGCGGCGGTCAGGGCGGCGGCAACGGTTTCCAGGTCGCGCATCTCGCCGACCAGGATCACATCCGGGTCCTGCCGAAGGACATATTTCAACGCATTCGGAAAGCTGAGGGTATCCCCGCCGACCTCGCGCTGGTCGATCACACTCTGCTTATTTCGATGGATAAACTCAATCGGGTCCTCCACAGTGATAATGTGGCACCGCTTGTTCGTATTGATCAGGTCGACCATGGAGGCCAGCGTGGTGGACTTGCCGTGCCCGGTCGGCCCGGTCACCAGAATCAATCCATGCGGGCAGAAAGCGAGATCGTAGACAATCGGCGGAAGGCCAAGCTCTTTTAGACCGGGAATACGGCTTGAGATGGGCCGGAAAGCGGCAGCGACACAACCACGCTGGACGTAGCAGTTAATCCGGAAGCGGTGGGTCGGCCCAAGGCCCAATGACAGATCTAGTTCCTTTTTCTCCTCAAATTCTTCCTTTTGCTTGTCATTCAAAAGACTATAGACCATTCGTTTGACTTCATCCGGGGCCAACGGTGGCGCATCCACCGCCTGCATCAGGCCATGGACCCTGATCATCGGCGGCGCACCGGCTGTAATCAGGAGGTCCGAAGCCCCTCGCTCTTCCACAATATGAAACAGATCACGCAATTCCATTGGCTATAGCTCCCAAAGAATAAATGACTTTCTCTAGTGCTTGACCGCGTGCTCCGGCCTTCACCGATTTTTGCTGTTGCAAAAGCCGCTCACGGACCGCTTTTCTGAGAGAAAATCCTTCGTCCGGGTCGCCGAGAAGCTCCATCAATTTCCGTTCAACGGCCGAGTCGATCATCTCTCTCAGTTGATCTTCCGTGATTTGCACCATTCTCGTCGCTGCGGTCATGATCGCACCCCGTTCTGTGTCAATCTCCACATCCAGGATTATAGCCTGATGCTTACGCATTTTCTCCCTGTCTGTGCGGAATCGTCTTCTTGTGTTAATAAGTAATGCGAAATTCCCGGTAGCTGCCCAAGGGGGCCATCCATTCTTCGCGGACCTCGGTAACCCGCGCGAAAGCAGGTCCCCGGCTGACCGAGCGGATCAGTTCACGCAGCTGCAATTCGGTTCCTTCCGCCTCCAACTCCACATTGCCGTCATGACGATTACAGACCCAGCCGGTAACACCGATGCGGACGGCTTCGTCATAAACATAGTACCGAAATCCGACTCCCTGCACCCGTCCTGCGACGATCAGGTGAACCCGCTTTTGCTGTTTCTCATCGGGCATTTTTCTCTCTCCACCCCTCAAGGAAACAGATTGAATCGGATAATCCACCAGAAAGCGGCCACCCCGTCTTTCCAATTGATTTTTTTCCCCTCGCCATAATCACGGCCATGGTAGGAAATCGGCACTTCATACACCCGGCAGTGCATCTTCGCCACCTTGGCGGTGATCTCAGGCTCGAAGCCGAACCGATTCGACCGGAGGTTCACTTTTCGGATCACATCCGATCGGAACGCTTTGTAACAGGTTTCCATGTCGGTCAGGTTGAGATTGGTGCAGATATTGGAGATCAGAGTCAGCAGGCGATTGGCGACATAGTGATGGAACATCAGAACTCGTCGTTCCTGGCCGATGAACCGCGACCCGAACACGACATCCGCTTTATTCTCCAGAATCGGGTGGAGCAGACGTTTGTATTCGGAGGGATCGTATTCGAGATCCGCATCCTGGATGATGACCACATCGCCTTGGATATGCTGAATGGCGGTACGAATAGCCGCTCCTTTCCCCTGATTTTTCTCGTGATGAACCACAGTCACGTTTCCGTCACGGATGCGCTCCAAAACCTCAGCAGTCCCATCCGTGGAGGCATCATTGACAATGATGATCTCCTTTTCGGTAGGTTCGCTCTGGACACGATGCATAATTTCCTGAACCGTGTCCTGCTCATTATAGACAGGGATAATTACCGAAAGCAACATGGTATGTCCTTACCCGTATTTACAGCACAAAAAGTTATTATAGGAATTTGCCCGACGATGGCAAGACAGTACGCTCTTCAACTTCCGACAGGCAGAGACGCCTGTCCCACCGGGAAAGATACTCACCCCTCCCGTTGTTCCTGACTTGAGGGGGGCTATAATTCGCCTGGAAATCAAGAGCTTTCTTCGATGGGAATCATGCCCGGAACCAACGGTTCGCTGCTCACTGTCCGTGACCTTGTCAAGCATTTTGAGATCCGAAAAGGGATTTTCGGCAAAGTGCGAGGGTATGTTCGTGCAGTGGACGGGGTGAGTTTCGAGATTGCGCCGGGGGAAACACTGGGGCTTGCCGGGGAGAGCGGTTGTGGGAAAACCACAACGGGCCGCCTGATTCTTCGTCTTCTGGATGCCACATCGGGGCATGTTTCTTTCAGAGGCTCGCCGAACCTGCTGGATCTGTCGCAATCGGAGATGCGTCCCTACCGCAAGGAAATGCAGATCATTTTCCAGGACCCGTATTCCTCGCTCAATCCGCGCCTGACAGTGGGCAGTACAATCTCGGAACCGCTGAAGATTTTCGGGCTGGCGAAGACCCGCGAGGAACGTCGTGCCCGGTGTGTGGAACTACTGAACGCAGTGGGGCTGGAGGAAGACCATTTGAGTCGATACCCGCACGAGTTCAGCGGCGGCCAACG
>JAKPRU010000276.1 GCA_029557025.1 Candidatus Omnitrophota bacterium
TCTCCGGTCTGATCGATCATGTCGCGTTTATCAAGGACGGCAGGATGCAGTTGGAGTCCTCCACGGAGGCGCTTCATCAGCGGATGAAACGCGCGCGGCTGGTCTTTGAGAACCAGGTCCCGCCGGGATTCTCGTTCGAGGGCGCGCTGGCGGTGCGCTCGAATGGCCGGGAATGCCTGGTCACGGTGCAGGATTTCGACTCCGAGCGGACTCCGAAGGCCCTCGCGCAAACCGGCGCGGCAAGCGTGCAGATCGAGGAAATGACCCTGGAAGATATCTTTGTAGATTGGGTGGGAAAATGACTCTCGACATGTATCCGGTCTATCGCAAAGATCTTCGTCTGTTGTCGAAACAAGCCGTTACGGCGTTGCTTTTGCAACCGGTCCTGATGATCCTCATACCGATTGTTCTTAATGCGCGTATGCTTGCTTTTGACTATGCCTCAGTTTTTCGTTATGCCTTATCCGCCTCGGTCATACGGGACTTTTTCCCGAAAATCCAGATCGCCATTACCGCGCTTATCGCGCTGGCAGCGGCGGCGCAGTGGTCTGCCGAGGAGCGTGCCGGGCAACATGATCGGTTTCTGCGACGACTTGCCGCATCGCGAACGCGAGTCTGGGGAGAAAAAACCGCCGCAGGATTGACGATTGTATTGGGTGTCATCCTTGTTCAATACCTCTGCCAATCCATCGCCTTGATGTTCGGATTGGAAATATGGTATCTCGACGACCCTGTCGGCCTCTATATTTTGGTTATCGGGATTACCTCATACCTGGTGGGATTGCCCCTATCGTGCCTATTTAAACAAACCCTTCAAGTTGTGCTGGTCGGACTGGTGATCGAATTTTCCGGCCTCTGGCTGTACGCGAGCATCGGTCAACATTCCATAGCATCTATTCGATGGGCTGTTTTCATTCTTATCGCTGTCCTGATTGTTGCGCCCGCAATCTCCATGTTGCCGGGCAGCCGCAGCGGCATCTCCCCTCTGCCCGCCGGAATTATCAGCAGTAAGAGGGAAAATCGCTCGAAAATCCGGGCCATTGTGGATAAACAGCTCCGTGAGAATCTCTTCATGTACATAATCGCGCTGATTCTGTCTGTGTGTGGATTTTTCCTGGCCAATGATGAACCACTCACTTTCGAGACCTATCGGATCATCTTTTTAGCGGTCATGTTTATACATTTAGCAGTTTTGGGAGTTTGTGTATACAACGCGGACGACAAAGACGCGGCCCGTTGTGTACTATATCACCATCCGATTTCCCGAAGCACATTATTCTGGACAAAATTCCTCACCGGTCTCATTCCGGCGCTTATTCTTGCTTTTTCGATCACGGTGCTCGTTAACGGTCTTCGGGTTCTTCACTTCAGGCATCTACCCGCCGTGACCATTTCGGCAGCCGCTTGCCTTCTTCCATACTTGTGCGGATTGTTTGCGACCTGTGTTTTCCGAAATTCCTTGTACGCGGCTCTCGCCGCCATAATCCTTACTCCACGCATTGGCGCATTCTTGGAGGATCTGCTCTTTTCGTTTGAACACGCATATAATGTCGACTCCGGATCCCATTCTTTCCAAAGAATATCTGATGTCCCTTTTCTTATTTCTACCGGGATGCAGTTTCCGGGATTTTCTCTCTTTCGTTTTTGTACACCGTGGTTTCTGCTGATGCTGGGCCTGGTTCTGGCGGCGTGGATTGCCATGCGGGATCGGACTCTGTTTGCAGAAGGGACGTTTTATAGATTTGTGTACATGACGCGGCTTCTGCTGTTTGTTATAGCGGTAACGCTGATTCTCACACGGGTTGGCTGGCTCGACTTGTTCTATCTCATTACCTCCATCGACCTCGGTATCGGATAAGGGGATCACAATCATGACTAATTACACAAAACGATTCATGGAATGTTTCATCCTATTAACCGTCCTAGTGGCTGTCATGGTGCATTGCCTGGAGTGGAGACGGGAGAAGCAGTTGCGTGCGGATGCCAAAGGACTTACCGCTGTTTTGAACCAGGACATCTACAACCGGATCGGTCCGGGAGAGACAACGGCATACCTGCGATTCTTCGACAAGTACCAGCAGAAGATGCCGTCCTTAATCCAAATAACCGAACTACTCACAGATCGCGAAGGATTGCTGCAGGGCCTAGCTGCTGTGAAGGAAGCCCCGGAACCGGTGAAGGCCGTACTCCAGGACTTGGATCCGCTTCAGGGTGATTTGGAGAATCTGCTGAAAAAAGGACCGTTTGTTCTATCGAAAAACGAAAAGGGCTTCGATTCGGCTGAGTCCGTTCCCTCAATCCCGGGAGATTTGGGCACCGTCTTACTCTGGATTCGATTACTTGCCGTAGAGAAATGGTTGCAGGGATCGCCGGATGAGGCCGTAGCGCTTCTTACGAATGTTTTACGTCTGGGGAGTTCATTCCATAACCCAATGTTCTGGGAGGAGTCAGCGCTGAAAATCTGGAGAAGCGGTCTCAGCGGGATCAATCTCTTTACCTGGAATGATCCATCACCCGGAAATAATCTGCTCATCGCGCAATGCCTCGCGGATATTCACGAAGATCAGTGGACATCCAGGGCTAATAGGATCGAGCAATTGCGATATTATCTTCGAAATATATCGGGTATGGAATTTAGAACTAACGATGAATGGATTGCCGTGCTGAGTATCCTCTCCTCTGCGTATGATAAGTCCCGGACAGGGATGTCGGACGTGTTTGCCGAGGCGGGCATGATTCCCACTGGAAATGTATCCTATGGCCGAATGGGAGGTCTGGCAAGGAAATGGACAACCGCACCTGCGATGCGGAAACGTGCGGAGAGAATCCCGGATTCTTTCTTTGAAAGCGATCCCCTCCTTTCCGCAGACACGATCAAGAGATTCCCCCGGTTGGTTTATCTCAACTATCGTTACATGGA
>JAKPRU010000339.1 GCA_029557025.1 Candidatus Omnitrophota bacterium
TACGACATCAAATACCGGATGGGCGGTGCGGTTGAGACAGAGGAGGAAGACTGAGCCGGCAGGGAAGTCTGAACCCTGATTCGTCGGATTAGGGGATGAGCATGATAACGTACGGTGGCGCTCACGCCCGTCTGCGGGCTAGCCCACCAGGAATGTCCGAACTGGTTCAAACAAAGAAGGAAAACACAAACCAATGATGTCGTTTCGCAGCGGTCGAATACAGAGTTTCGCCTGCTTATGGAACAATTTGGAATCTCTAACTTACACATTTCGCCTTCAAGATGATTATGGCCGTTGCGGGACGGCTGTACACGGTGGAGCCGGAAGCTGCGCCCCATTGCGGTGGGCCGGAAAAGCTACTTGTTTCTCGAGAGAGACCGGGGTAGCCGGAGCGCCGCGATGTGGTTTTTGCCGCAGGTGGCTAGCCGACCTATGGTCGCCATTGGATTTCAGTCCACGGGATGTCCTCCCAGGACAGAAAGGCACGGTCAATTGGAGCGTCTTTGGGAATATCCGGAGATGAAATCGATTCTGATCCGTTTGATTTCGATAACTCAAGAACCATCGCGCTTGCAGGAGCCACCGCTACATGAAGATTCTGTCCGCGGCAAATGCCTGTTGCATAGACCTTGTCGTCCGGATAGAGAATACGGATATCGAATGAATCCCCTTTGCTCAGCCCAAGCCAGTGATTAACGGGAATCTGTCCAACCCGCAACCCACCAGATGGATTGAAAACGAAAAGAAACCCATGGTCGCCGATACAGTGCGCGGTTCCATGGAGGCTGCTTTCGGGGGCAGGAAGGCGACCCTCTAGCGCAGGCGGCATCGAGGCCACGACCTTGTCACCCCAAGGTTCTCGGAACAAGGTCCGTCCTACGCGAAGATACTCGATATGTTCATCCGCCCAGGAAAGCCAGCGGTCCCAAAACGCTTTATTCCGAATGGCCAGGGGAACCGCATCCGGCCAGAGCATGACATGATCGGATGTTGAAATCGACCGCAACAGTAGCCATCGGAATTGTTCATCCGTCGAGGCGGAGAAGAGGATCCCCGACTTGCGCATCGGCAGGAAGCGGAAATTGTAACTCAGCCAAAAGGATGCACCGGTTTCCCCGTCGTAGAAGTTCGGATGGTACTCAATCAGGTTCTTCATAATCCAGGGATAAGCCGTTGTTGCGCCGGATGCAATCCGCAACGCAACTTTGGGATATCGTTCCTTTAGTTGATCCAGGAACCATTGGATGTTCCGATAGGCGGCGTAGCGAATATCCCCGGGAAGATGCCCGTGATTCGTTGCATAGCACTCCATTTTCAGGTCCGGCCATCCGAGCCAAGTCCAATCAGCGGGTACAAATGCGTCCCAAGCGACCATGTAGAGGTCCATTTCTTCGATGGCCCGGCTTGTGATCTCCAGCCGCCATTTCGCATAATCAGGATTGCCCCAACAGTTCACAGGGTGGGCGGGATCGCCCCAGGTCCACGCGGTCCCATCGGATTGAAGCACCTTCCACTCCCGCTTCTCCATTGCGAAATTCCGGGTAACGGTTTCAAATATCCCCGTGCGAATACCCTTTGACCGGGCATAATCGACTACCTCTTTCCAATAAGGATTTACGGGAGTTGGGGAACCCGGCATCGCACGCTCCAATACAAGGTCGGGAGTCGGATTCGTGTATCCGCCGACCCCGAACCATTCGGTTGCCCATTCAATATGCGGAATCCGCCCCAGTTGTGCAATCTCGTCTACAAACGCTTTCGATCCCGCTACATGCTCCGGACCGAAAGCGATGTGAAATCCGGCGTTCGGATCCATCTCGCCCGTTCGTCGCCCGCCGACCATGGCGACCGCGCGCACATAATACCCGGGCTTGTAAAACTCCTGCGGCGGCTGAATCGCGTTCATAAAATCCTGCATTCCCCAAACCTCACCCCAGTCAAGGACTTCCTGGCGAAGGCTCAATGCCGAGGGGATCGCCTGCGGATCGTTCATTGCCGCCTGTAGTTTTCCCAGCTCCTTGAACACATAGACCCCTTCTTTTCGATAGGCTCCCAAAAATGAAGGGTCCGTTTGATAGGACTCGCCCGGAAGCAAAACACAATTCGGTGAATACTCCAGCTGAAGCCAACTACTGCTTGGGGAAATTCCCTTGTTCCACTGGCGATAAATGGGGGTTTCAATTCCACAATAGAAACCGCCTTTCCGGTCTCGAAGAAAAAGATTGATCAGCCATTCCATTTGGGACGGATCGTTGTGCGGATAGATGGACTGTAAGGCCGGGGTAAACTCCATGCGCTCAAGAATCACTTCCTTCAGAACAACTTCCGTGTCGGAAACATTTCGAATATCGGCGATCTTCTCGATAAACGGACAGACAGGATCGATCCTGTAATGAACGGTAATCGTCAGATTATTCTCCCGGTATGTGAAGTGCGCATTCCTCTCATCGTGACCGACATTAGTTACAGTTGTCAATTCCACAGCCCTGTTTGTCGTTTCCAGGCAAATAGGGGCAGACTGAACCGTGTGCTTTTCACCGGTCAGCGCGTTAGTTATTGAACACACGGCTCCTCTATCGGGATCGATTTCGACCTGTAATCCATAGTTGGCCAGAACGATGGGCTTTGCGTCTGTCGCGAAACCGATGGACAACAGAACAGCAATTGTCACAATACAGAACAGAAGGTAAGTTTTCTTCATCGTCGATCTCCTGGCGCGAAAATGGACAATCAGAACAGGTTCCGGTTCTGAAGGAATTCACGAGGAAAGAGAATTTTGACTGTCGGACCTGTGGCATTTACAACCTGGCTCACCCGGGTTTGCCCGCATGTTCCAAGAAGAAGATAAGCTTCATCGAATTCAACTCGGGCTTTCTCCTGAATCCATTCCACCATGGCACGTCCGGCCCTTCGGACAGCGGCAGTGAAATCGGCATCGGTAGCGAGAGTAATCATGTATTTCTTATTTTCAATTCGCGGTTCCGCAATCTTCCAGCCGGGAATCGCCACAGGTCGCAACGTGACATCGGCTGCGACTTCCACGCCGCTCCCGCTCAATTCCCCGTCCCCCATTACCGCGTGAGCGTCTCCCACAGACAGCAATCCTCCGCCCGTTGCGACGGGGAGGTATACGGTGGCGCCGGCCCGGATTTCCCGGGTATCCAGGTTTCCTCCATGTGGACCTGAGTATAACGTTGGGATCCGTTCGCCATCCGGCGCAACCCCGATTACGCCCAGCATAGGCTGAATGGGTACACGAGTTCCCCCGGGAAAAACCGCACACCCGGATTCGATGGGTATTTCCGCCACGCGAACGCTCCGCACAATATCTCCCATAACGCCAGAACCGGGTCGAATGACTGTATGCCCCGGACCATGCACCTCGATATCGAGAATCTCTACCGCCAGTGTATCGCCCGCATGGAGATCCTTTACGGCAACAGGCCCTGTTGCCGGGCAGCGCGGCGTCTGTGTAGCTCGCAAATACGTAGTCGGATCGCCGGTAACCCGGTTGAAGCACCAATCCATGGTAGTGAGCTGCACGACCGCACCGGAAGCGACTTCGACTGCGGGCTCGGAATCTTTATCGAAATAAGTCACGTATCGGTCGCTTGAAATAGAGATTGGGCTCATAAGGAGTTCACCCGCAAATCGTGAATGGCGGCAGGAATACGCCGGACGGCTTCTTCAATCTCTACCGGATCGCCTCCGAAGGGAATCCGAATGTGCCCCGTCTCACCGTGCAGATATCCGGGTGTACAGGGAATACCGTACTGTTCCAGCAATACATCGGTAATTCTATCGTCGGATGACCCCAGAGCCTGTACATTTACAAAAAAGAAAGGAGCCCCCTGTGGTTTGACATAGGAGATATCCGGGCAGGTTGCGAATGCTTCCGACATGTGGTCTCGATTTCGTTGGAATTCGTCCGCCAGGCCGCTCAGGTGGGCAAGGTCGGATCGGATGACCAGCTCGGCAACTGTTTGGCTGAGAAGCGGGCCGAAAAGCATCGACCACTCAAATACCTTCAGGATCCGGTCGATCCAGTCGGCCGATGCGGCCACAGCGGCTACGCGCCAATTAGCCATTCCAAAACTCTTTGTAAAACTGCGAATAATGAAAAACTCCTGTCGGTCATATTTCGGGTTGAGCAGAGAACGATGTTGCAAGCCGTCATAGACCAGACGGTCGTAGGACTCGTCGGACAGAATCCACAATCCCCGTTCTTGGGCCAGACGCACCACAGCGTCGATCTCTTCGCCGCTCGGTACATGGCCGGTCGGGTTCACCGGATTGCAGAGAAGGATACCGCGGGTGTGTGCAGTAACGCCCGCCTGCAATCGATCGATATCCCATATATAATGTTCGGACTCAGGCATTAGAATATGACGGGGCGCTCCACCGGCCAGAAGGATATGGCCGTCGAAAAAGTAGCTGGGCGTCGGGATCAGGACTTCATCGCCGTCCTGTACGGAGGCCAGGGCGATGCAGAGAAGAGCGTGCATCGCTCCGGAGGTAATCAATATCTCTCGTTCAGGGTCGAGGGAAACACCCGTTTCTCTTTCCAGATACCGGGCGAGGCCGTCGCGCAATCCGAGGAGTCCCCGCGCCGGGGGATGCGCCAGTTCTCGAACGGTGTCCTGTGCTTGCCGGACGATCGCTTCGGGCAATCGTCTGTGCGGATAGGCCGACAAGTTCAGTATGTGGCGGCCTTGCGCCCGAAGACGGAGAATACGTTCATCCATAATGCGGGAGCCGACTCTCGGTAACTCGTGGGGATTTCTCATGGAGTCTTTCCTCCTGTACCTGGGATTACAGACTGCAGGACGGGTGTATTTCGGGGGACGGCATCGCGAGTGCGGTACTGGAACACGGCTAAGGAGGCATAAAGGGAAAGGGTCAACAGAATACAGACGGCCCACCAGAACACCAGATTTCGCGTGCCGTTTTTTCCTCCGGGTGTTGTAGACAAGACGGCCATGACAGACGGTTTCCAGATAAACGGCTCGACTTCGTCCGCCGGTTTCGGTTCGGTGAGGAGAGAAACGACTATCATAATGGTCAGACTGATTGCGCCATTCAGTACGGCAATCCACAGAAAATTATTCAAGTGGGTAACGAACCAGCTGTGGTCTGCAGTAATCTTCCATTGACGGAGAAGATCCGATTGCAGAAACACGGTCAGAGCAGCAGGCATTTTCTCGAATGGTGTGAAAATGACATACTGACAGAACAGACCGGCGAAATATCCGCCGACAATGGTCCATACCGCCGCCTTCGGCGTGGCTTTGCGCCAGAAAATCCCCGCCAGAAACACAATGGAAAGGGGCGCCCCGATAAAAAAGAAAAGGTTCATAATCAGTTCGAATACGGGGTAAGGACCCTCTTTACCTGTCAGCGGATTCACATAAGGTTTCTCCGCGAAAAAGATTCCAAGAGCAATCCCGATAATGGAGACCACTATGGCGGAGAATGCGCCGACTCGAATAAGCTCTTTTTCCGAAGCATTCGGGCGAATGAGTTCCTTGTAAAAATCAATAGTGAAAAGAGTTCCGGCGGAATTGACGGCGGCGCTGACGGTAGACATTATGGCCGCGGAAAGAGCCGCCATCATCAACCCAAACAGGCCGGGCCCAAGAAGAATCTTGGCCAGCTCCGGGTATGCGGTATCCGGGTCCTTCAGTTGGGGGAGGACCTGAAATGCAATGATGCCGGGCAACACAACAATGAACGGCATCAGGAGTTTCAGGAAATTGGAAAACAGTAATCCCATACGCCCGTCCCAGTGGCTGCGCGCTCCCAGGCAACGCTGCATCAGAAACTGATTACTACTGACATAATACGCGCCGACGAAAAAACTACATAGATAATACGCAAGAATCGGACACTGTGGATGAGTAAGATGGAACATGTGGAACTTCGTCGGGTCATAAGTCATTAACTTGAACAGCCCTCCGACATGAGACAGTCCCAGCACCGTAACCATGCCGCCCAACACCATGAAAATAAGGCACTGGACGGTGTCTACCCAGACAACGGACATCAGGCCCCCAATGACGGTATACACGCCGGTGGCCGCTCCCAGAATGAGAATCCCCATCCAGTAGTCAAGACCGAAAAAAGAATACAGCGCTTTTGATCCGGCGTACAACACGGCGCCGTTCAGTGCGGTTGTGTACGTAAAGATGCTGGTAGCGGACAGAAGATACCGGCTGGCGGAGCTGTAACGGCGTTCCAGGTACTCCGGCATGGTATAGATTTTCAGGCGCAGGTAAAAGGGCAGAAAAAACCAGAGTGCGACCGACCAGGTAAACCAAGCTCCCCATTCGAAGTTGGCGATCACCCAGCCGTAAGTATAGGCCCAGCCGATCATGCCGATGAAATGTTCGGTACTGATATTGGAGGCGAGCAAAGAGGCCCCGATGGCATACCAGGGAAGGCGATCTCCCGCGAGAAAATAGTCGCGGGACGTTTCTTTTTTATAACGAGCCACCGACAGTCCGAAAGAGATAATGCCCATCAGGTATATCCCGAAAACAACCGTGTCTATCCAACCCATAATGGAAGCCTCCTCTTTTCCGATTCCCGGAGCTTGTCCGGCAATCAACCGTTTGGAATTCCGTTGAAGAGATCGGGGAGTCCAGACAATGGCTCCCTGGGAGGACCGCAGGTTCCCCGTTCGATTTGCTCATGTTCACACCGGATGGACGGGAATCTCGCTTTCGGGTCTCGAATCTGATTGAGAAGCATCGAAACCGCTTCCGTCGCCATACGCTGCGCAGGAAATCGAAACGTGGTCAATGGTGGGCGTAAGAGTGCGGACTCCGGGATGTCATCACACCCCACAAGGGAGATATCTCGTGGGATTTGGAACCCTCGCTCTGCCAAGGCGTGATACAACGCAACAGCCGAAATATCATTGTAGAAGGAGATGGCCGTCGGCAGTTCCGGTTGCGAGCAAATCTCCTCAACAGCAAGTTCCGCGAATTTTTCCGAAAAGCCGCTTTGGATCTCTTTTTTCGACAACACTACGTATGGCTGCAAACCATGTTGACGCATGAAAATCTCGTAGGCCTCTCGACGAATCCGATAGCTGGGGTGATAGAGAGAACGGCCCACAAAACAGATCCGCCGATGACCCAATCCGTAAAGATACTCCATCGCCCGAATCTGAACCCCGAAATCGTCCGGGTCAACGCACAAGTACTTGAATCCGGCGGCACAGTTCAACATGACATAAGGAATTCGCAGTGAAGCAAGAACGGACAACAGGTCCTCGCTTACATGATGGGCGAGCAAAACTCCGTCCACCTCTCGCTGTTCGAGAAAACGGGGCAGGATCACCTTCCCTTCAGTCTCCACCGGCGGCGCCATCATGATCAGAAGGCCCTGGCCGGCTTTCTCCAGCTCATAGCTCAAGTGGCGTGTCAGTTCACTGTAGACAGAACTGACCCAGGGACCATAACTCCGTGGAAAATAAAGCCCCACCGTTTCATACGAACGTCGCCGCAACGCTCTTGCCGAGGCGTTCGGAGTGTATCCCATTTCACGGGCAATTTGTCGGATCTTATCTTTTGTTTGCTCACTGATCTCGATGCCGCTGGGACTGTCGCTCAGCACTTTGGAGACAGTGGCTGTTGAAACACCCGCCATGCGGGCCAAGTCCTTCTGAGTGATCGGATCCCGATGTCTTTCACTCCTCATGCCATACGTCCTCCTCTCTGCAAAATGTTTTTTTCCCACGGTCACAACTTCCATTCCCCGTCCGGGTGGACACCTGCAACCCCTCCTGGATCCGCATATTCCTGACCGGAAGTCCCGTAACTATATATCGGATGGGAGATCGCCTACAACGTACCCGGACACTCGCGTCTCTGCTGTTCAGGTTCCTCATCCGAATCCATCCTCCACCCGGCGTTCTCCTCGCGGTTCTTGTTATATCAAGGATGTTTTAAAGAAGCGAAATCGATATACGACAAACGTACACGTATCACGATTTCGTAAGATTTGTCAATGGGAATACCCCAATAGTCCCTAAAATAATCATGTATAATATACTGATATTATTAGATTTAGGAAAATTTTCTGTTAAAGGGAAAAATCCGACGTTTTTTCTTGACAAAATCAACATTCAGCAATAGACTGGAACCAGTCTACAAAATGAGACCCGCAAGGTCGGTTCAGGAGTTTCACAGGTGACCAAAACACTCAACATCCTCCGTGGTTTCACTCTCATCGAACTGCTGATTGTGGTGGCTATCATCGGGATACTGGCCGCAATCGCCGTGCCGAATTTTCTGAATGCACAGGTCCGCGCGAAGGTGTCACGGTGCTACGCCGACCAGCGTGCTATTGCCATGGCTTTCGAGATGTATAAAGCCGACAACAATGCCTACCCGCCGCTCGCAGTACCCTCCCGGTTCATGAGCTGGAATGGGTGGTGGATCGACGGCTGTTTCTACCTCACTACTCCGGTTTCCTATATCAACGCCGCCGGCACTCGGGATCCATTTGGAAAACCGGAAGAATTCTCCGCAACAGATGTTTATCAGACCAATTCTTACATTCACTACGACCTGACCACGCTGCATCCCGCCTATGTTTCCCGAGGTCTGTATTATCTGCTTCTCAGTTTCGGACCGGCCAAAAAACAGGTCACCGAGCCTGAATGGGGATTCGTTCCGTATGAGATGAGCAATGGTGTGGTCAGTCTGGGGCAGATTATGTATTATGGTCCGGGGGGAACTTTGGCTTTCCGCATGTGATGTTTTAGGAGATTCTTGGATGTCGTCGAATTCGGCAAGTGTTGGACGATTTGCGATGAAAACGCAGAAGGCACAAGGATTGGACGACAGAAAGGTGGTTGGCGGGTTTACCCTGATCGAACTGTTGATTGTTGTGGCGATCATCGGCATCCTGACTGCTATTGCCGTGCCGAATTTCCTGGATGCCCAGATTCGCAGTAAGGTGTCTCGCGTTCGGGCCGATCACCACGCGCTTGCCATAGCGTTCGAATCGTATCATGTGGACCACAACGCCTATCCGCCAATCGCAGTTCCCCCACGGTTTGTCATTTTCACCGGCTGGTGGCTGGATGGAACCTATCAGCTTACCACCCCGGTGGATTACATCAACACGGCAAGCACGCGGGATCCATTTCCCAAACCGGACCGTTGGCCTCAAACAGACCCGTATCAAACCAACTCTTATGTGCATTATGATCTGACCAATCCCATCATGTACCGCGGGTATGTCAAAAAAAATATGTATTATATGTTGAACAGTTTCGGCCCGGGCAAGGATATCGCGGACGAGGGACTACCCTGGGGATTTGTCCCGTACGATTCGACAAACGGCCTTGTCAGCATCGGCCATATCATGTACTACGGTCCCGCCGGAACGCTGTACTTTTATGCAGGACCGTAGGGCGATACCGCGCCGCGTGCTCAGGAAACGGGAATCACCATGAGTTCCCGGTACGGAAACGTGCAGAGATTCTCGAAACCGTTTTCCGTCACAATGCCGCAGTTCTCCACCAGGAAACAGCCGTATTCCTTCAGCTCAAGATAAAACTCCAGAACCGGTGTCATGCCGATTTCGAATTGATCCTCACTGTGCGGATTGATGAACGGATATTCGTGAACGTCGAGTCCGGTTCCATGTCCGCAAAATCCCATTGCGAAACACAGGTTGTATTTCTCCAGGAAGTGAGTGCATTCCCAGAAGAGGTCCGCCGCCCGGCGGCCCGGCTCGACCCTGCCGATCGCCCACTCCATCGCCTGCATGACAATGTCATAGACTTCGCGGAATCCGTCGGGCGGAGATCCCAAGCACACCACGCGTCCGTAATCGGTTTGGTAGTCCTGTGTCGCAATGCACAGGTCGAATGTCCCGATCTGGCCGGCTTCAATCGGCTTGTCCGGCGGGGGAGAATCGGCAATATCCGGCGAAGCAAAACAGATATGATTCGCCAGAAAAGTCCCGCCCCGACTGTAGATTTCCTGCAGCTGCCGCAGAAAAATGCTGCGGGGCGTGTCGCCCGGTCGAATCGAGGGAATCACCGCTTCATAAACCTGGGTTGCAACCCGAAATGCCTCCCGGAGGCGACGGATCTCTTCCGGCGTCTTGATTGCGCGAATCCGCAACAGAAGATCCCACACATCCACCCATTCCACATGCGGCAAGGCGTTACGAAGCCTGTCAAAAACACTGTGACTGACCTGATTCAACTCAATCCCTATCCTTCCGCGCTCATACCCGGACTCGAGGATCGCCTGAACAAGAACATCCGTTGCCGTTTTCTGCCAGGATGGTTCAAAGTTGGTGCACCGGGTTTCGGATGGCCGATACTTGCCTCCCCGGTAATACCCATATACAACATCCGCCCAAGTTCCCTGCCTGGAAACAGCCTCCAGGCGATGGTTGTACTCCAAGAGGAAAATGTCCTTGTCCGGGTCCGCCGGGAATCCCCCATACACTACATAATCCCATCCTTCGTATTCCATCTGCATAAAGTGCAGAATAGCCGAATCCCAATGCCACGTGCTTGTAAAATGTCCGGTGAGATATCCGACGTTCGTTTTGGACCGGGCTACAATCAGATCGATACCGTTTTGTTGCATCGCTTGCCGCAAGCGCGGTTCATCGCAGACCCGTTGATTCTGAGGTGTTGTGGTTTCAAGGCGAAGAAAGTTTTCCTGGCGGTGCATCAGCGGGCCTCCGCCGGCTTCAAACTGTCCATGATCGTATGAACACGGTGATACCATTCTTCCAAAGATCCTTCCGGAAACTCACGGTCTTTCCAGGAGCGCTTCGGCTGCCAACCCAGTAGACGTTTGGCCTTGCTGTTATCATAAAGGGAATGCCCGCCGGGACGCAAAAAACGATCATGGTTTCGGATTTCTCGAATATCATAGAAATAACGCACCAGATAGCCGAAATAGTCGTTACAGTAAAACATATCGTCCGCCGTCAGATTGAAAACCTCATGCAACAGTGAATTGTTTTGCAGTGCGAGTTCCATTGCATCGACAACGTCCCGATAATCTACATAGCCGTAACAGAGTTCCAGGCAATAGTATTGCATCGGCGGTTTCGGCATCAGTACGGGGCCGAAACGGAAACAGAATGTCGGAATGCCGAATACGTAAGAGAATCCCTGGCACATTTTTTCGCTCAACCACTTGCTGTATCCATACATGGCCCAGATGTCGTGTCCCCAGGATTCCGGGCCGACAGGATGATCCTCATCAATCGGGAGGTAGGTCACCCAGGGAAGATGATCGATTTTCGCAACACCCTGTGCAAACACGGAACTGGCCACAAGGACTTTCTTAACCCCCGATTTCTGGGCCTGGTCTAACAGGTTATATAAGCCTGCAATATTGACATCGATATGCTCTTTAGGGGTAATGTCCGGCTTCGTATTGATATAAGCGACAGCCAGGTGGATGAGAACGTCTTTTCCTTCGAGCAATTGGGCAGCGTCCTCCGGTTTTGTCAGATCGCCGCGCATGACCGTTGGGTCATCGCCAATGCCCGGCAGGTCAAACAACGTGAATTCATGTTTGTCGGAGAGCAAATCGCGGGTAGCCCGGGCGACTCCTCCCGCTCCTCCGGTGATGGCTATCTTCATGGCTTTTTCCTCCGAAGCATGGGCAAGACGGCTATTTGTAAGCCGGCTGA
>JAKPRU010000365.1 GCA_029557025.1 Candidatus Omnitrophota bacterium
ATGGCAAGGTCGATCCGGATCTCCTGGACGCACTCCGAGAACATGTAAGAACAATGGAAAAGACCATCGGGGAATACAATCAACAGGATGAGGCATTCCGGCAGCTGTATGCGCGTGACCTGGTCGATACCGCCATGGAGATCATTGTCTCTTACCTGTTCCTGAATGCGTCCCGTTACACCGATCACAAAAAAGTCATCGCGCGGCGATATATTACACAAGTTCTTCCGAAAATTCGGATGCGACTCGAACGCATTGCCATCGGGGAACGATCCACACTCGACCTGTTCGAGCAGGTCATTTGACGTTACCAATCACAGCCCGGAATAACGGGTGCAGGGGCCATTCACGAATCGCCCCTGCACCCACTCTTCTCCCTCTCCCTCCGGGAGAGGGTTGGGGTGAGGGATTCTTTTGCATAGCCTATGTTCCTCAATCTCCCGCTGCAATCTCTTATTCATCCTTCATCCTTCTCTCTCCGTCTACTTCAACTCTGGCCTCGGCGGCCCGTCATACGGCGTGGCGCCCAGCCGGACATTTCTTCTCTCTACCGTCAGCAAAGCCGGATCGGTCACAGTCGGTGCAGTAATCATCCCGTAATACCGTGCCATCCAGTACGCGTGAATCCACCCGGACGGATCCTCTACGCAACGTCCGCCGGTTCCTCCATCCAACGCCAGCGTCGATTCTGCCCAACGCAGCGGGCCACGTTCACGCGGGGAAATCGCCTTCACACCACCGGAATACGCAACATAGCCTTTCGGGGTAAACAAGTCATCCCGATTGGAGTTCCGGTATGTATATTCGATCAAATCCAGCGGCCATTCTCGCAAGTGTTGAACGGCCTGTTCCAGCTCACAGTCGTTTCCGGTAACGACCCCGTAGATCATGTTGAACCACGGATTCTGTTCAATGCGCTCTACTTCCCAGCTGCGTTCGAGACTTCGACGGTAAATCGAGAGCAGAACCGGATCCGTTTCATAGTGCAGAATCGGGAAATAGACATAAAAAGCCAGCTCATCATCCGAATGGAAAATAAAGTCCGGCGGAAAAACTAACTTCTGCCGAATCACTTCCTTGGGATATTCCAGTTTCTGTAGCTCCTGGTAGGCTTTCAGGAACTTTTCATTTCCGGTCATCGCGTAGGCGGTACACATAAAGGAAAGCACTTCCAGACCGTTCAATCCGCGTGCATAAAATCCGATCGGCCTCTGGAGATACTCCGGGTCCCATCGGCCCCACCGGGTGGGTTTTCCATCCAGGTCCATCAGAACCCAACCGTTATCGATAATGTGGGAGGCCATCCGCGCAAGATGTTCTTCGGCGCGTTCCTTTTCTCTTCCTTCGGCGGCGACATCATGAAAAACGGAGACCGAATAGAAATGCGCGTCAATCTCGTCGCTGGAGGTATCGCTTTTCCACTCCCACACACCGTCCGGCGTGTCATGCCATTCCGCCGGAAATCCGCCGGAACCGTGTTGTGCCTGGTGCCCCTTTTCCCCTTTCGCCCAGACCGCGCGGGCCGGGTAACCGTCAATTGGAGTGATCTCCTCCAGCCATTTCATCGCATGAAATGAGTTGATAGCCTCTTTTCTGGCGTCTTCATCCCCGGTTACTGCATACTTGAAAGACATCGCTGCAAGATAATGCGCGGTCCACCCGCCGTCATTGTCGCTGATCTCTCTCACCCAGCCGCCTTTATCTTCTTCGTAAAGTAATTTATGTACAAATCCGAGCCGCTTCATTCCCCACTCGTCCAGATGGCGTTCATAGAAAGCGGCCTTTTTCTGAAGCGTGTAGGGTACATATTCGATGATTCCCAGTCCGCCGTCCGTCGCGATATACACGTGATTCCCGCTGCACGCGATTGCACGGACCGAATTGTCCGGTAGCCAACGGTCCGCTGCGAAGTAGTGAAACTCTCCCGTTTCGGTCATTCGGATGGCTCCCCTCGATGTGCCGATCCACAGGTCCTTGTCGGATACCGTCAGGCAGGTTGTGTCTTCCACACATAAACCATCTTTACCCCGAATTTGGGTCATTGCCATTCCGCGCAGGACGGCCAACCCCCTCGCAGTGGCCACAAAGAGGCGGCTTCCCAATGCGCACAGGTCCCGTGTTTCCGGGCACGGCAGATCCCCCCAGTCGATGACCTCCTCGAATTCGTACTTCCCTCCGTCGAAAATTCCCAGGCGACCGGCCCCCAGCACATAAATCGCTCCGCCGTATGATTCAACGGACTGAATAGCCATCGGACAATTCTCGGCGTTCTCCAAAGGAACCAACTTGTCGCCTTCAACCCGATAAAGCGCTCCTTCCCCGGCCACAATCACTCCGCCGGAATGCACACAGAGGTCTCGATATCCTCCTTCGCCGACCCGTTTCCAACCGCGCGAATCAAGGCGATAAAGCCCCTGATCCGTAATCGCCCAAAGGTCATTCGCCAACACCCTCAGCCGACGGACCGGCTCACGCAGTTCCGCGATCGGCGAGAGCGATTCCTCTTCAAGCCCCCTCAGACCATCCTCGCATCCGGCGTACACACGATTCTGATACGCCGCTACCGCCAGAACCGGGCTATCCGTTTCGACTTTCTTTCCGACTTCCTGGAGAAAAACCTCATCCGCAACCGGCTCCCAGAGTCGGCTCTGATTGCGCGTCGACCCGATCTCCGCCGATTGGGCGGCATTCCATACCAGACCGACAAGGAGTATTGCCCACGCAGAAACACCTTTCCGAAACATTTCATAGACCTCCGTTGGCTGCGATGAATCTTGATTGAGAAGTCAATCCGTCTGATTTATGAAAGCCTAGTGTAACTCACCTTCCGCCCGCCGTATAGCATCGACACAAGGCTTGCTTGCCGGTGGTTTCACGACGGAATAGAATACCCGTGTTGTTGCTTCATCCTGGCGGACCGCCCGCCGGCCCTTTCTGGTTCCCACGAAGACGTAAAAAAAACGGAGTGGTGCCGATGATAATCCTCAACAAAACACGAGCGGCCTTTTTCGCAAGCGCCATTTTTCTCTTGATTTTTCCGTTCTGCGCAATGGCGTTTGACCTGAGTGAGCTGAAAGGAGAGGTAGTCTTTTCGAGCAATCGGTCAGGCTCGTGGTGTATATGGATGATGCAGGCAAACGGTTCCGAGGCTCGGCAGATTACAAAGACGGAAGCGGACACAATGGACGTCGATCCGCGTTTCAGCCCGAATGCCGAGTGGATTCTGTTCAGTTCGAGACGAGGCGGAAAAACCGGAATCTGGAAAGTGCGCAAGGACGGCTCTCAACCGGAAAGGATCTGTGACGGAGACCAGGCGGAATGGTCGCCGGATGGAGCCAGGATTGCCTTTCGCCGTGATGAAAAAATATGGATTCGTGACTTGTCTCGGAACGCGGAGAAAGCGATCAGCCCGCCGGATTGGCCGCACTGTTCCGGGCCTTCCTGGAGTCCCGACGGCACACGAATCTCTTTCGCCTGCCGTTGGGATGCCGCTAACGCCCTGTTTTTAGTCGATACCGAGGGAGCCGAACCTGTAACACTTTACGATAAAAATGGAGCATGTGAACCGCATTGGTCCCCGGACGGGACACGTCTTGTATACGAAACCGAGACCCATTTGTACACAATCCGGCCGGATGGGACCGCCAATCGACCTCTCACATACTACGGCGGAGTCCAGCGCTATGGACGATGGAGTCCCAACGGCGACTACATTATCTATTGCCAGGGCGTGACGGAGAACGGGCCATGGGAGATCTATGTAGTGCCCTCGAAGGGTGGAACACCGGTGCAACTGACATCCGGCCACTCCGACCTGAATCCGGATTGGAAATAATTCCATGACCACCAGCGAGTGTTGTCCTATGCTTTCCAAATATGTCTGTCCACTTCGCAGCATAATTCTATTAGCCGTTGTCCTGACGAGTTTTCCTGACTCAGCGGAGGCAGCAACAGTAAACGAGTTGATTGCTGAGAAGGGGGCCATCTTCCCTTATATTCTGGATACCGTTACCCCGATTCCCGAATCTCCCTCCCCCGATATTTTGATAGATAAAGACGGATGGTTCCTTGTCCCAGAAGGCATTACGGAATGTTCATTCCGGGGAGATACGATTATTCTGAATGATCGGATTCTGATACGGATTAGAAAGAACGGATCCGAATCGGATATCTATTCCCTTCTGGAAAGCGGCCCGGCCTTTCGTGCCCGCGTCACGCCGACCTCCACCACAGGTTCCCCCGCTGTAATAGACAGTATCCGAATCGTTGAGAACAACCCCGGTGCGGTAGAAATCGCGACTGATTTTGTTGCAGAACAGCATACGAACACCTTCGCCCTTCGCCTTACTCCGGCAAGTTCTATTGTCGAACTGATCGGAATGGAGAATGTGAACAGTATTTCCATTCGCAATAACTGGGAATATGTGGTGGTCCCGAATTTTTTTGCGGATGATATGGTGTTTCGCGGCAGTCCGATGGGGACGAATTGGGTGTTCTTGCCCGCGGAACAATTTCTGTTAGCGATGGCGGACGGTGGGGACTCGATTCTGATGACGGTGTGGGATTCGCCCGGGCGGACCGCGAAAGCCGTATTCTCCGGTGAACCGCCACAATCCCATCTGGAGGCTCTTGAACTGGGTATGAAAGCATCCGCAAAGATATGGCTAGCTTTCCTGGAAAGTCCTGGAATCTGGTCGGCACGTTCCTCGCCTCACGATAATTCGAAACAAGACTCCGCACGCTTTTCTCCTCCTTTCCCCGGCAAGTGGCGCGTCAATCTACTGAAGGACGGTGGCTTCGCGACTTCCTGTACTAACGAATCGGGCGTTTGTTCTATGTCGCCACACGGATCATTTTTGCTCTATCCGATCGACCGTACAAAAGACACACCAATTACACAGTTTTGCCCGGTTGACATTTTGCGAAATACACTCGGCGTCGGGCCGTGTCAATATGTCCTGGATTCCGAACAGATTGCTGTGGAGGATTACCCGACTCCCGACCGTGTTGCAGACTGGGTCGAAAGCCTGGCTGCAAAAAATCGCCAATCCCGATACGCGGAACAAATCCGGGACACATGTACGGACATGCTTGCATTATTGTCAGAAACCCGCTCGCGAACCGACACATACCGTCGATCCGCCCGAGAGATCGCCTCACTTTGTAAGACAGCAGAACAACAGAACCCTGATACGGCACAGTTACTTCAGAGAATCCGAATGACTATGGAAACGATGGAATCCGATATCGCCCGGCGGACAGCCGATTCCGCCGGTCAGGAATCCATGGAAACACTGTGCGCCCGGATATCCACGCTGATCGCTAAACCGGACAGCGGAGCTGAAATTAGCGCAGTCTGCTCGAAAATCCGATCTATCGGTGCTGTTGGCGACTATACTTTATCCAAATGCCGTATGTCTTTTCGGTGGGTCGATTGTCTGTGCCGTATGGGGATGGAACAGACGCCGGATCACTCAGAGAGTTATCGGGAAATTCAGAGTACGCTGCACCAATTCCTTGTGAATGAATAGCGGATATGGATCAGTTCGTATGACACAGCCCAAGGAGGTTGCCTACAGAATGCGCAATAGAATGTATTGTTCGCTTGTTGTAATAGTCTGCATCGCCATTCCGACCTCCGCGGTGTGTAGCGCTGAACCTGTCGAGCCTTTTACTTACTTGATGGACACGGGCGCGTGTGTCGTCTCGCTAAGAGGCCCGGAGTTCGCCTCGCTCGTCTACTCTTGGGCAATTATTCCCGATGAGAAAATCGATCATGATTTCGCGGGCGATGTCGCATTAATAAATGACAAAATCGGTGTACTGGTTCATGCGGACGGGAAGGTGATTCAGCTTTATTCACGATCCGGTAATGTGTTCCCGGATCGGGCCATGCTTTCCTTTGCGGAGATTGCTGCGTCCTCCGATAATCTGAAGGTACAGATTGTGGAGAATTCAATAAACCGAATAGAGTTGGGCCTGATCTCTCAAGAAGAAAAGTCGGCTGTTCCTGTATTCTCTTTAGATCTCGAAGTCGGGAGACCATACCTGCATATTCGTAACGGGCACCGTAAGCTGACAGCAAATCTTCATCATGACGCACAATATGCTCTCCTGCCGGATTTTTTCGCGGATGATATTGTAATCAATCCAAGAGGTGTGCCCCCCGACAAGGCGGCGCTCCCCAGCGAGAATGTTCTCGTGGATCTATCGGGAGACGGAAATGCAATTCTAATGTGTGTCTGGAAAGACAGCCAAGAGGATATAGTGGTTCACTTTGCGGAAGCCGGTGAACGCCGACAGATTACACGGGCTGATTTGGACTGTCCGGAGGAAGGTGAATTGTGGATTGCGCTCCTGGAGGATTCCGGAATATGGCATCAGCGAGACATTACCCAGAGCGATGCGGGGAAGGTAATTCCTCTTGCGTGGAACATTCCCTTTCCGGCGCAGTGGCGCGTGGATTGGCAATGCGCAAACGGATTGACCGACAGCTGGGAAATGGTAACAGAGAACCCGGACGGCTCGTTCAGGAAACACGGGTGGCTTGGCACGGCGGAGGCGGTGGGAACGGGAGACTGGATGGATCGCGGAACCCGGCGGCGATGGACAACGGTACTCGGTTGGTTCTGGTATCCCTGCTGGGTTGACCTTACCGGGAAAGGCTACTTGCAGCCCCTGGCACGAAAAGTGATCCGGTTTGACGGTCCGGCGCTAATTTATCCGATCAATCGGATTCAGGAAACGCCATTGGACTGTTATACAGTAGTAGACATTGTGCGTAATACCCTCGGAGTGGGGCCATGCGAATATATTCTCGATGTGGAAGGACAGGCACAGAACTTTCGGGGAATAGCGACCTGTACTGCACGCGACATCTTGAATGAGATTTACACCGAGAAACGTCAGCGGGAATGCCGGGAAGAGGTCGATCAGGCTCTGGACGATGTCCTTGCGTTTATGAAACATATTCGCAGCCGAATCGAGCAGTATGTGCAATTTGCGCGCGAGACGAAATCCTTTGTCGAAGAACAGAAAAGGAATTATCCGAACTGTGAGTCGCAACTCAGCGAAATTGCCGCACTGATCGGAGAACTTGAAGAGAACTATGAACGACGCAAACCGGGAATCGGGACGCCGGAATACGCCGAAGACCTTGTGCGGCGATTTCGTACGGAGGTGAGGGATTACGGGGGGGATGATGCTCTCGCAAAGTGCAAGGAGATCACGAACGCGATTGTTCGGGTGGGAGATAATCAGGATGAGTTAGTCGGCGAATCGCGAATGGTCGTCAAATTGCTGCGCCAGAAGATTGGGTTGATGGCCGCTTTGCATCCGGAAATCGGCGATCTCGCGACGGAGATTCGCAATCGTACCCAGGCTATTCTTCGTAATCCGGCGAGCTATGAAGCCCCCCGGCACTAACTACATTGTGATACGAAAGGAATATCAATGCCACAAACCCTTCTCTACATTATCCCGTTGTGCATGTCCATGCTGTTTCTGGCCTGTGGCGCTTCAAAGGAGGCGCAGAAACCCGCCGAGATCGTTACGAGCACGGGTATCGCCATGATCGAAATCCC
Source organism: Candidatus Omnitrophota bacterium (assembly GCA_029557025.1). Classification (GTDB taxonomy): domain Bacteria; phylum Hinthialibacterota; class Hinthialibacteria; order Hinthialibacterales; family JAKPRU01; genus JAKPRU01. The sequence continues at coordinate 7,584 of JAKPRU010000365.1, forward strand.
CGCCGGAGAGTACTATATGGGAGACCCGAAGATGAGGGATGACGAGGGACCGACGCGGAGAATCACCGTCCATGCGTTTTACATGGACAAGTATGAAGTAACGCAGCGTTCCTATGAAGAACTGATGGGCAATAACCCTTCAAAATGGAAAGAGCCGGATCGTCCGGTCGAAAGGGTGAGCTGGGCCGCCGCGATTCAGTACTGCAACGTCCGCTCGCTGAGGGAAGGATTTCAACCCTGCTATACCCTTGATCCACCGAGTTGCGATTTTGGCGCGAACGGCTACCGCCTGCCGACGGAGGCCGAATGGGAATATGCGTGTCGCGCAGGGAGCGTCGAAGATTACTCTTTTGGCGGTGACCCTCAGAATCTCCCCCTATACGCATGGTTCAAAGACAACTCAAACGAAACAACACACCCGGTGGGCCAAAAACTCCCGAACCCGTGGGGGCTGTTCGATATACACGGAAATGTGTGGGAATGGTGTAACGACTATTACATTGAGCGCTACCTGCCGATGGATAGCCCAATCGATCCGGAGGGTCCGACCGCGGGCGAGAAACGTGTCTTGCGCGGCGGGGCGTGGAACAGCCCGGCGGAGGATTGTCGTTCGGCCTCCCGTCATGCAGAATCCCCGGCATTGGCGGACGTGTGTTTCGGCTATGAGGCTTACGGTTTCCGGTGTGTCCGAAAAGCGGAAGGAAAGTAATTCTCTTGTCTGACTAGAGCGCTGGTACGGAACGGAATGCGAAATGGCCCGGCTCCATACATTCTAATTCCCATGATTCTTGCCGGTATTCCAATGCACACCATGGGATCTCCAGCTCACCCATGCCTGTTCTTCTTGCAGAGCGATCTACCTGCGATTCGCGCAAGGGCGGCCCGTACTGATAGGCCGGAATACCACCTGATTGCGAATCGGATCATTCTGTCCGCTTCCGAATTGCTGAGTAGAGATATTCCCATCTACTCGACACCCGGAGAGTGGCCTCATCGCTATACCTGTGACGGGATCGGAGACGGTAATGACGATTACACCGACGGGTGCGGCGGGTTCTTACTGTTTCAGGAAACACGTCCCGAGAGCCATATTTGCCCGCGATGCGG
>JAKPRU010000136.1 GCA_029557025.1 Candidatus Omnitrophota bacterium
AACGGCTATATCCTGCCGATATCAATCAATGTTAAGTTATGCAGACAACTCTCGTCTTGTTGACTGCATAGCAGTCGGAGAATCCCTCACCCCAACGCGTTCCCGGAGGGTAAGGGAGAAGTGACCGTGGCACAGCAGCAGAATAGACGAGAAAACTGCAACGTGCATTTACGCTAAACCTAAAGTATATCATGAGGACAGGCTGGTCGCCCGGTACGGCGCAAAATGAAATATGATTTTCTCGCTGATTATCCCAGTCCATAATGGCGGAGACGTCCTGAGAGAGGCGCTGGATGCCGTGCGGCAGTGTTCCCCTCCTCCTGCCGAAGTGATTGTTGTGAACGACGGTTCCACAGACGGCAGTGACCGGGTCGCGGCGGAATACCGGGTGCGAGTCGTGTCCATTCCGGGACCTTCCGGACCGGCTACCGCGCGCACCCGTGGGGCAGAGACCGCACAGGGGGATATCCTGGTGTTCACCGATGCGGATGTCTTGGTTCCAAGCGATCTTTTTCTCTTGCTCAGAGAGGACTTTTCGCGAGAGGAAGTCTCGGCAGTCCAGGGAACGTTCTCGGATTACTGCCCGTTCGGCAATTTCTGCTCGGTCTACAAAAATCTATACAATCGTTACGTGATCAATTCTTTACCGGATTGGATCGACACAACGTTTACCTCGCTGACAGCAGTCCGGCGGGATATCTTCTTTGCCTGTGGTGGATTCGATTGCAACATCTCCACGCCTTCGGTCGAAGATCGAACGCTGGGACGGAACCTGATCCGATACGGAGCAAAGATCCTTCTGGATCGACGAATCGAGGTGGTCCACTACAAAGAACTCACACTCTTGGGCTTCATTCGAAACCAATTCCGCCGCTCCCGGGACCTTGCAAAGCTCCTGTTGCGAAACCGGAGAGACCAACAAAAATCATCACCTTCTCCAAAATCGTTCGATCCGAAAGGGCGTTTTGGAACCAATGCGCCATCCACCATAGCGCGGATACCGGTCGCCTATCTGGGCATGGCGGCGCTGATTGCGTCTTTCCTGTGGTCGGGGACCTGGCCGGTCCTGATGATCTGTCTTGGCACATACCTTGGATTGGCTTACCCGTTTACCGGCTATCTGGTCCGGGAAGAGGGATTGGGCTTCGCTTTTGTGAGTTTGCCGTTGAATTTCCTGGATGCCGTGGTCAGCGGAGCCGGTGTCGCCTGGGGCATGTTCAGTTTCATCGTTTTTGGAAAGCGATATTGAGTGTCATCTAAGTTCATTGTCGGGCAGAGACGCTTGGCCCAGTGGAGAAAGGCAAAATGGTAGGACAGGCCTCTGCGCCTGTCGACGGATGAGCCGTCTTAGCACGGTGGCAGCCTCGCCGATCTGTCGCTCACAGGGACAGCGCGGTTCTGTTGGAGAAGGGCCGTTCTCTACGCTATGATAACCTCCATCAATTCTTTCATAAGGAGCAACAAATCGAATGCGTAAGTTGATTCTTGCCGGGAACTGGAAAATGAATAAAGGTGCTGCATCCGCGGCTGTGGAATTGGCGCGTGGTGTGGCAGCGGAGGTCGGGTCTGTGACGGAAGTGGATGTGGTGCTCTGCCCGCCGTTTACGTCCCTTCGACCCGTCGTGGAGGCGGTGAAGGGAACCCGAATCACGGTCGGCGCTCAAAACATGTATCCCGAAGATAGCGGGGCATTCACGGGCGAGATTTCACCGCTGGATCTGCTGGACTGCGGCTGCAAGTATGTCATTCTCGGACACTCGGAACGTCGCACGATTTTCAAGGAAACCAACGAGTTCATCAACAAGAAGGTGATCTGCGCCCTCGCTAAGGGGCTGATTCCCATTATGTGTATCGGCGAAACAGAGCAAGAACGGATCGACGGCAAGACCGAGGCCGTTGTGGAAGACCATTTGAAAGGCGGACTCGCAGGTCTTACGGCGGAGCAGGTTCGAACTGTGATTATCGCCTACGAGCCGGTTTGGGCAATCGGTACCGGCAAGACCGCCAGCCCTGAAGATGCACAGGCGGTGCATAAGTTTTGCCGCGACTGGTTGACCAACGCCTACGACCAGGCCACCGCGCAGGCCGTCCGCATCCAATACGGCGGCAGCATGAAACCGGATAATGCGCACGATCTGCTGACTCAACCCGACATCGACGGCGGGTTGATC
>JAKPRU010000382.1 GCA_029557025.1 Candidatus Omnitrophota bacterium
CAGGGCTTGGAACGCAAATCGGACAGAATTCCGAAGCGGAGGGAAGAGGCAAAGCGGTCAAGTTTTCCAACCCCGTCAAGGATGCCCTGGCCACCAAACTTCTCCGCCTATTCCAGGACAAACGCATTCGCATTCCTTCCGATTCGATTCTTCGTGAAGACCTACACTCCGTTCGCATGGAACGGACGGCGGGCGGAGCTGTTCGCTACGACGCCACGCGGACCAAGGAAGGTCACGGAGACTTTTTCTGGGCATTGGCGTTGGCCGTAGATGCCGCCGAAAGCGGAATCGACGCGGGAATTTATTACTGAGCGAGAACAATGGCAGAGGAAAAAAACAATCTGACGACATGGAATCCGAATGGCCAACTCGTGACCAGTGAAAGTTTTTACCTGGATAACGGCCAACTGTTAGCCGCTCCGGTGGTGTCTCAGGATCTCGCCGCCTGGAAAGCATTCGTCAGCGGCGTAGGATTTTCCAAGGACGATCTTAACGGTCCGAATCATCCCTACCTGCAGGTGGGTTGGGTGTACGTCTGTATTCGCCGTATTGCCGATGGTTTCTCTCGGGTTCCTGCGATGGTGTCCATCGGAGAAGCGGAAGGCACGCAGTGCTACCAAGGCTTGAGACATATTCGCCAGGGCAGAAAATCGAAACGTCGCAGATTCAATAGTCAAAATATGCATCAGGCTCACACGGGCGATATTCTCGAAACCGGAGAACTGGTCGATTTATTGAAAAAGCCGAACGCCATGCAAACCTGGCGTCAGCTGACCAATGAACTGGCCACGCTGATGTATGTTACCGGCCGTTCTCACCTGGTGATGCCTGTAGAAGAAATGACGGGAAACAAGCCCCGTGCGATGTATGCGGTCGGAGGCCATTGCACCAAGCCCATCATCGATGATAATGGCATGTTCCCCCGATTGATGGGCTGGGAATTATCCGGACCCAAAGGCACGATTTATAGGCTTGCTCCGGAAGAAGTCATCACTCTGACGCTTCCTCACCCGTTCAAGCCGCATGAAGGACTTTCTCCGCAGATCCCCGGCAAGCTGGCGATCGCCAGTTTGTATAATGCCGATCTGTTCAATGCCTCCGTGTTTGCCAATAGCGGAGAACCAGGCGGCGTACTGGAAATGCCTGGTCCCTTCAATGCGGATAATATGCAACAAACCCAGATGGCTTGGCATCATGCTCACGGTGGGCCGGCCAATGCCCGTAAACTCGCCATTCTCTACGGCGGGGCAAAATACGTTTCTACCGCCGCCAGCCTGACGGACATGTGCTATATCGATGGCAGCCGGCTCAAGCGGGA
>JAKPRU010000385.1 GCA_029557025.1 Candidatus Omnitrophota bacterium
TTACCTGGAAGGCGTCCTGGCCGGAGTTCCGACCGCATTGCTGTTGCCCCAGGTAATGCGGCTCTATGACGAACAGGTGAAAGAGTTTTTTGGCCGGGTACCGATTCTGAAGACCATCGAGGATATTCGTACAATTATCGATGGGGTCCGATCCCGCAATGAGGCCGTTCTATCGGATATCCGTTCCCGGAATGAACCGTTCGCCGAGAAAAACTACGCCCGGGAGATTCGCGGGTGTTCGACCGAACGGGTCCTTGAGGAGATGGAGCAGGAGCCGTGGACTCCTTCGTACCGCTCGAAAGAAGAACTGTGGAATCGATATAACATGTCAACTCTCTTTTGTCAGTTATTTGCGGCGATGCGAAACCGCAAACCGCACCCGGCTCCCCGGATGTACAACTTTCCGGAGAATTACCTTCTCTGAGTGTTTGTTTGATGATCGTTTCTACAGGTCGCGGCCGTCCGTATACCACAATTGGGCATTTTCGCAACGAAGGATTTGAATATGATTGAAACAAACGAACGGTTCCCCGAATTTCCCGAACGGCTCGCTAAGGAAGAATTGCGACGGAGATTCTCTACCGACATGGGATGGACCGCTGTCCCGCAAACCAAACCGGGCGAGGCCGTATTTGCGCTGCTCTGGGAGGCTTCTCTACACTGCTCGGACACATCGGTGGTATTGGATATCAGCGCCGGGCAATGCCGTTACAAGGCTTTCTTCGCACATTCCCAGTATCTCGCTATCGACTCCGGCATCGGCAATCCGAAATGGGACTACAGCAAACTGGACCTGATCGGCGATGCCCATGCGCTTCCCATTCATTCGGAAACCATCGATGTCGGGCTGAATTTCACCAGCCTGGAACACTACACGAATCCGGCGCAGGCTTTCTCGGAGTTTTATCGCGTCCTCAAGCCGGGCGGACATCTGTTTCTCTACGTACCGTTTACAATCGCGGAACATGAAATCCCTTATGATTTTTTTCGATACACACGATATGGTCTTGCGTACCTGTGCAAAAACAGCGGACTTGAAATCCGCTCTCTTCGGCCCTCGAATAGTCTGTTTGAAACCGCGCTTAGCCTTGTCGACTTCGGTCTCTCCATGGTCCCGCCCGAAATACACAACCGGATGAATCCGCTTCTCGACCGGACTCTGCGTCCCCTGTTCCGGTCACTGGACCACATGGAGGGCGCGGCCCAGGAATATCCGAAAGCCGTCCCGATTCCGCAGATGCCGAATAATTACTGCCTTCACGCGACAAAACCGGGCGACGCGACCGTATCGGAACGTGCCGGCAGTAAAAGAGCGTTATTGGAAAGAATTGCAACCTGCCCGATTTGCCGAAGCGGTGTGCTGTGGGAAGAGCAATCCATTGTCTGCGCAAATTGTAACCGGGTGTTCCCTGTCCAAAAGGGTAAACCGAATCTTATGGTCCCCGTTAGTTGACAGACAACAATACAGTTGATGTTTAAACAGTAGTCGAGAATACTCACGATGAACATCTCTCCGCAGGAATACTCCCTGTCGCCACGATCCTCCCGGAAAGGGCTGGTTCTTGTGTACACGGGCAACGGAAAAGGCAAAACAACCGCCGCGCTGGGCCTGGCCTTTCGCGCACTCGGATGGAATTGGAGCGTGTTCATGGTCCAATTCCTGAAGGGAAAATGGAATACCGGCGAGAGAATTCTTGCGACCCATTTTCCTTTTCCATTCGAAATCCACAGTTTCGGAGAAGGATTCACATGGGAAACGAGAGATTTCGAGCGGGAACGTGCCGGGGTCCTGGAAGCGTGGACACTGGCGGAACAGGTCATTCGAAATGGGGATCATGATCTGGTCATTCTTGATGAGATCAACTATGTCCTGTCACGAAACTATCTCGAATGGAACACGGTCGGGAATGTGTTACACAACCGACCGACATGGATGCATGTCCTGTTGACCGGGCAGGATGCACCGAAAGCCGTTATCGAGTATGCGGACCTGGTGACGGAAATGCGATCGATCAAGCACCCGTTCGATACGGGAATCAAGGGCCAACACGGGATTGAGTTCTAATGCATTCCTTGTACAATGATTGACAGAATCGCGAGAAACACAGCAGATGTTGTGCGGTCTAATCCGATCGATAAACACCGAAAAGGAGTGTCGTCATGTGGAACCGAATGGCTTTTATTCTGGTTTGTATTGTTGTCGGCGTGCCTGCTATGGGCGCAAAGGAAGAGATCAAGCCTCTGGCAATCGGTAGCACCGCGCCCGATTTCAACTTGCCCGGCGTGGATGATAAGTCTTATCAGCTGAAAGACTTTGCAGACAGCGATATTCTTGTTGTGATTTTCACATGTAATCATTGTCCGACCGCCCAAGCCTATGAGGAGCGGATCAAGAAA
>JAKPRU010000138.1 GCA_029557025.1 Candidatus Omnitrophota bacterium
CTGCCGCCCTCCATCGGGAAATCCCTTGAACGGACGCTATCAACTCACGTATTCTCAACAGGGATCGACGAAAAGTCTATCTCGGTTCTCCAATTCCAAGGAGAGCGTCCTCTGCCGCCCTCCCTTTCTGAACGGACCCAAGAACATGGCAGTGTTTCATTCCAGTTTTCTGGTTATCGGCAGTGGTGTCGCCGGGTTGACCTGCGCACTCAAAGCGGCGGACTACGGAACAGTCAACCTGGTAACGAAGAAAGAAGAATTCGAATCCAATACGAATTACGCCCAGGGGGGGATCGCCGCTGTTCTTGATCCTCTGGACTGTTTCGAGTCGCATATCGAAGACACATTGAAGGCGGGAGCCGGACTGTGCCATGAAGATGCCGTGAGAGTGACGGTCGAACACGGCCCGAAAGTCATCGAAGAACTGCGCCAATGGGGGGCGGTTTTCACGCAAGACCACGGCCGCGACTCCCTGGAACTGGGACGGGAAGGGGGCCACTCCCGCCGCCGGATTGTTCACGCAAAAGACCTGACCGGCAAAGAGGTGGAGCGCGCGCTGCTCGAACAAGTCCACCGTCACGAAAAAACCCGAATCTTCCGTCACGCAATGGCCGTTGATCTCCTTGTCCAGGATTCACCGGAACCCCGATGCTGGGGCTGCATTATCTGGGATGACACCTGGGATGAACTCCACTTCTTCACCGCCGGGGTAACCATCCTTGCCACGGGTGGCCTGGGCCAGATTTACCTTCACACGACAAATCCCTCAATTGCAACAGGTGATGGGGTGGCGATGGCCTATCGCCAGGGTGTCCCGATCGCCAATATGGAGTTCATTCAATTCCATCCGACGGCCTTTTTCTGCCCGGAGGAACGTACATTTCTGATCTCGGAGGCGGTTCGAGGCGAGGGCGGAATCCTGCGAACAGGAGACGGAGAAGCTTTCATGGAGCGGTACCATGAATTGAAAGACCTTGCTCCTCGGGATATTGTCGCCCGCGCGGTCGATGCGGAAATGAAGAAGCGTGGCGATTCCAATGTCTTTTTGGATGTACGCCATATTCCTCAACAGGAGTTTGCCAAGCGATTCCCCAACATCACACAGCATTGTCGGGATCACCACCTGGACCTTTCCAGGGATATGATTCCGGTGGTTCCGGCAGCCCACTATTCCTGTGGCGGCATTCTGACCGGACTTTGGGGGGAAACGGCTGTCAAAGGTCTGTTCGCGGCAGGCGAGGTTGCCTGTACCGGCCTTCACGGAGCCAACCGACTCGCCAGCAACTCCATCCTGGAGGCTGTGGTGTTTGGCAAACGGTCCGTGGAGTTCGCCCGTCGGGAAGGATTGCATGAGGAGTCTTATCCCGATAACATACTTTGTTCTGTGCGCGTTCAACCCAAAAGAGATCTGGAGAGGGTGCGTATTTCCCACTGTCGGGACGAACTGCGACGCCTGATGTGGGATTATGTTGGAATCGTCCGATCCGAGGATCGACTCAAGCGCGCTCGAGAACGTCTCACAACCCTGAGACAGGAAGTCACCGATTATATTGAGGCAGGATACACGCGGGGCGATCTGTTCGACTTGAGAAACATGGTTGAAGTGGCCGAACTGGTTGTCGCGTGCGCCCTGAGTCGAAAAGAAAGCCGGGGACTTCACTACATTCTGGAGTATCCAAACACCGACGATGAGCATTGGAAAAAAGACACCATCGTCAAGCGGGATCAACGGGAAACACCGCTTCTGCCCGGGACAGTTCGATAGACCTCCCCGGCGAACATTCCCGGAGACCGTCGGAGGAATGAACCATGGAAGTTATTTTGCGTGAGGCTGTGGACGGATTGGGCCGGGAAGGAGACATTGTCCATGTCAAACCCGGCTATGCGCGGAATTATCTTATTCCCAAAGGTATTGCCTCATTGACCTCAAGCGCGGATGCCAGAAAAGTGGAGCATCAGCGTCGCCTTCTGGCCGATAAGCAGAAAAGGGAACTGAAAACCATCACCGATCTGGCCAAACGAATCGAGTCGCAGGAAATCCGAATCCCGGTCCGCACCGGCGAGGAAGATCGCGTATTCGGAAGCGTGACCAATGCCGATATCTCCGATGCTCTGGCAAAGGTCGGCATTGAGGTGGATCGACGGAAAATCGTGATCGAGGAACCCATTCGCGCCCTGGGGATTTATACTATACCGATTCGGCTGGCCGGCGAAATCACTGCCAATATGAAACTCTGGGTGACCAAACAGGAACGTGAGTAATCCCTTCCCTGCTACACCCATCGTTCTCGCGAGCAATAGCGTCTTGGAATCGGGGCGGGCTTCCCGCCCCGATTCTCATTACAAGACTCCATAGGGTCTTCAAAATGCTGTTCAGTTGATGAATGGGACTTCATGTGTCGAAAGACCGGTTCCTCAGCCTGTCGAAGGGCCGGCCACTCTCAGGCTCTCTCTGCCGACGCACTTATTCCATTCATTCCTCGACTTTGAAACCAAGCCATTCTGTCAGGGTTCCCTTTGATAACTCCAGATCCGTGATGGACAGGATGTGATCGATAACGGATTGGGTGTAGCTCCCTCGCGCGATGGTAAGATCCTCCTGGTAATCCAGGACGTCATGGCTGGTGGAAAGTCCGACATCCAGGGCTTCTTCTTCCGCGCGAAGTCTTTCTCTGGCCAGGTCCACAGCGACGGTTGTGGCTTCGACCCGTTGCTGATTGGTTTCAATCTGGCGGACTGCTGCCCGTACTTGGAGATCAACTTCGCGCAACTGGTCTTCCAGGTTGGCTCGCGCCGCCTGCGCCCGTAATTCAGAACGCTGCATCCGCGCACGCGCTCCGCGATTTCCGAGGGGATAGGTCAAAGTCAATCCCACGGTGTAGGACGTAAAATCCCCATCCTTCATCAGGTCGAGGCTCTCATCCGCATGATCCCCCAGTCCGCTTGTCCAGGCCCCCACGGAAAGATCCAATTGCGGACGTAACTGATTCTTCGCCGCTTTCACCGTCAAATCGGCGTTTTCTATCGAGAGGGCAAGCGTCTTCAGCACCGGAAGATTCTCATGCGCGGTTTCCAGGCTGGAATCCAGATCCACAGGAGTGGGCAGGTACAGCGGACGTTCTGCCGGAACAAGGTGGATATTCCACAACTCTGTGCCGTCTCGCAGTTCCAGGACACGCTTGAGATTATCTTCGGCATCCTCCAGGGCGTTCCTTGCCACAATCACTCCCTCCTGCCGCGAGGCAACCCCCGATGAGGCCGACAGAATCTCAATTGGAGCCATCACTCCCGCCTCTACTCGTGCCGTGTTGTTTTTCAGCAAATCGACCGCCAGCTGGAGAGATTCCTTCTGGATATCCAGCTGTTCCTGACGAAGAATCATCGTCCAATAGGCCTCCACCACGCTGCCCATGATTTGGAGGATCCGGGCACGGAGATCAGTTTTGGATATCTCGTGATTGTTCTCCGCCAATCGAACGGAAACCAGGTTCGCATCCGGGCCGAAATTCTTGAGAAGCGGCTGGGTAATCAGAAAACGCAGTGAAGTATCGGCCGCCGGATTGAGTCCCTCGAGCGCACTGCTCGTTTCATGCCGATCCACATCCAATTCGAGCTGGTATTGAGTGCCCCACGCGAATCGCTTCGAAAACCCCGTATGAGCTAGATTGTGTTCCTCACTGTATTCGGTGATTTTCACATCCCCGCTCGAACTCAATCTGTCGAAAAAATCGAAATAATTCATGAACTCGCTCAATGTCATCCTGCTGTCCGTGAGCAAGTCAATCAGCACAGGATCGTTACCCGGTGTTCCCTGTTGGCCGAAAGAACCGCCGGTCAACGGATTCGTATTCGGCGTTTCCATATCCTGACGCTCCACCCCGGCAAAGAAGACATGATCGAATACCGATTGCTCTTCCTCGATCAATGTCGAAGCGATATCCACATTAAACCGCTCGATTTTCAGGGAAAGATTGCGGCCCAGGGCCACTTCGGCGCACTCGTGCAAGGTCAGTTTCAGGGTCGGCGGTTCGTCCTGCGCCCCCGCAAACAGCGCCGTACTACAGACAATCAACGCAATAGAGATGAATTTCTTGGCCATGCTCAGGTCTCCCATGTCAAGAATGTCCTCAGTCTCAAATCGAATTGAGGAATGTGAGTACTTGTAACATGACGCACCGCGCGAAACAATGAAGGTTGAATATCCCCATCCGGGAGAAGAACCATGGGCGAAATCCGTCCGGCACAATCGGTCAAATTGATCTGCGGCATCCTGTTCCACGATCCGCAGATCCGTGAACAGGTCGATTCCCGGCTTCAGGAACGTTTCGGCCCGGCGGATTATCGGAGCCAGGTCTTCCCCTTCAAGGAAACCGATTACTACAACGAGGAAATGGGAATGGGCCTGAAGCGCCAGTATCTCTCATTCCGAAACCTGGTTCTCCCGGACTTGCTGGCCGAGGCGAAACATTTCACGAACCGCCTCGAAGCCGAGTTTGCCTCGCCGGACGGGAGGCGCCAAGTAAACCTGGACCCCGGCCTTCTCTCCTCCGCCAACATCATCCTCGCAAGCACCAAAAATTTCTATCACCGTGTCTACCTGAGAGACGGCATTTATGCGGAGGTCACCATGTTTTATCGCCACGGCCGGTTCGAGACTCTTCCCTGGACCTATCCGGATTACCGGAATCATCAGCAGGTCTTCCTGGAAATTCGAACCCTCTACCGACGGCAGACAAGAGAAGAAGAGGGGCATGGAGAAGCGGACAGAACGGAGAGGAGTTGCGGGCGAGACAATGCGGTATAACACCGTCTCCCCGGAACGGATCATTTCCTGAAAATAAGCCGGATTGTCCAGATAGTCCCGGTGGCCCAAACGCGCCAATACCGGATGGTTCTTCTCATTCGGAATCCTCAAATAATAGCCGACTCCCTGCTCGTTCAACCAGCGGTGAATTTCATCGAAAGGCCGCCCATACAAACGCGATATCTCCCAATCGTCCAGGTGAACAAAGTGCAGATCACGGCGAAAGAGATGATACCGGTTCTCATGGGTCAGGATTTTGGAATTGGGCGGTAACTCACGATTGATAAAATTCCATACCGGATATTCATTGCGAAACTTGATCCGATAATAACTCGGCGGATCCATGGGGCCATACCGCAAAGCGGGCAAACTGGGAACGGCGAATTTCGGCCCCATGAGAACGTCGGCTATACCGGGACAAAGCGCCGCAATGAACGTGCCCGTGACCAGAAAATGTCGGACCGGTCCGCCCGAATGATGAACAAGCAACGCGGCAAAACAGGCAAAAACGGAAAGAATCCCCAATGTATGATAGAAGTACAGACCCGAAATAAAATAAAGATAAATAAACAGAAGCAGGCTAAACAGGATCATGAGCAGAAAAACGGGGCGACGGTTCACGTTACGGAGCGAAAGAAGGAATCCCGGCAGAAATAGTCCGGTGAACAGAGGACCGAATTTCCAACTGTAATTATCATGCAGGAAATAGTATGGCGTATTGATTAACCGCTGAATTATATTGTCACCAAAAAGAATGGGGCCGTCGCCGTTGGCTGCCCATTCCCGGTTACAGGAGGCCATCACGTCCGGGTCGATGTATTTCCCATCGAGAATCTGATGAAAAAACGCATACACCGGATTGCCGGTGACAAGGATGTTTCGGATATACCAGGGCACGGCTAATAGAAAGGATACCAGGAACAGCGGAGCAAAACGTCGAATGACCGGAATGGGGTTTGTAAGTTCCGACTGGCGGAGAAACGGTGCGAGTGCGAGAAGCACAAAGTAAATCCAGCCAAGGTAGTTGATTGTAGGCATTGCGGCGCACAGCAGGGCGGTCACTTCATACCAGCGGCGATCGCGCGTCGATAGGAATCGCTCCAGGCAATAGAATACTCCGGCTGTAGCCGCAAGGACAAGGCTGTAATCGGAAACCCAGAGCTGGTAGGAAAATCCGTACAGAACAGCGCGAAAGAACAGTACTCCCAGGGCCGTAACCGTTGCGTTTCCGAAAAGATTCCTCAGCAGGCCGGCGAGCAGACCCACGGTAAGTACACCGAAAACAGGCGGGAGCAATTGCCCGTAGAGATCGGACCATTGGCCGGACACATGGGCAGCAAAAACCTGCAATACATGAAACAAATGAGGATAATTCGCGCCCAGGCCGATCCCGACCTGCCCGCAGACAATCGTGGGAAATCCGCCTTCCTCCCAGGTTCGCTGCGCGTAGTCGACATAATAGATTAACGCATCCCAGTAATCCACAGGGAAACCGAGAGAATGGTAAAACATGAAAACAGTAATGATCCAGGTCAATCCCCACGAAATGTAATAAACAATGCCCCGGTCGGCTGGCGCAGAAGATTCGCTTGGGGGACCGGGTACAGGGTCTCGCCGGGGAAGCCGCAGAAGCAAGAGAATGATGACTACCGGGGTCACAAGCCCAGGTCCTCTTCCAAGAACATGCAGAGAACCGAGAAGATGCAGCGGAATGCCGATAATCGCCATTCCCAACAGGATCGCGAGACTGATCGATGGGAAATCCATCCTCGGGCGAAGAAGTCGAAATAGATAAATCCAGCCGGTCACGCCGAACAGCAGTAAGAAAGGAGAGTGAATGAACGCTTTGTAGAGGACTGTGAGAAGGCCGGACAAAAAAGGCCCGGGCGCAAGCGCGACATCT
>JAKPRU010000393.1 GCA_029557025.1 Candidatus Omnitrophota bacterium
CGCATCATCATGCAAACCTATGGCGCGCAAATCTTCCCAAGCCCTTCGGCCCATACGAAAATTGGCCAGTCCTACCTGGAAAAAGACCCGAACCATCCCGGTTCGCTGGGGATTGCCATCTCCGAGGCCGTTGAAGTCGCCGCTGAATCGGGTGGTCAGAAAAAATACGGGCTTGGCTCGGTTCTCAACCATGTCCTGCTGCACCAAACTGTGATTGGCGAAGAAGCCATCAAGCAAATGGACCTCGCGGGCGAATACCCGGATGTGGTTATCGGTTGCGTGGGTGGCGGTTCCAACTTCTCCGGCATCGCGTTTCCCTTCCTGCGCCACAATTTGAAGGACGGAAAGCACACCCGCTTCCTGGCCGTGGAACCCACCTCCACGCCGTCCCTCACCCGAGGTGTTTATGGCTTCGATTACGGAGACAGCGCTGGGATTGTCCCCATCCTGAAGATGTACACCCTCGGCAGCGATTTCGTTCCCGACCCCATCCATGCTGGCGGGCTCCGTTACCACGGCATGTCCCCCATCGTGAGCAGCCTTTATAACCAGGGCCTGATTGAGGCCGTCGCGGTCGGTCAGCGCGATGTCTTCTCCGCTGCGATTCAATTCGCCCGGGCTGAAGGCATCCTGCCCGCACCGGAATCCTCCCATGCCATCCGGGCCGCCATCAACGAGGCCATTGACGCCCGGGAAAAAGGCGAGAAAAGGGTCATCCTGTTCAATCTCTCCGGTCATGGGTTCCTGGACCTCTCTGCGTACGATCAGTACCTGCACAATGGTATGATTGATGGCAGCGTTTCCAATGGTCAGCTCAGTTCTCTTGCCGAGAGACTGCCCCAGGTGAGCCTGCCTTGATGGCGATTCGTGGGAAAAATGACCTGTTGAGAACACAGAATCGCGATTTTGTACGGAATTTGGCCGCAATTTCGCTTGATTCCGCTTGACAGGATTGGCGATTCTTGTGATATACTACAGCTTCGCGCCGATATGGCATGGACGCGTGAGATTGTAAGTGAGTAAAGGAAAGTCAACATGAACCATACTGATTTATTGAAGTCTGTCGAAGCTGAAGCTAACGCAAACATCCCGGACATTTTCCCCGGCGATTCTGTCAGCGTGCACTACAAGATTAAAGAAGGTGACCGCGAACGTATCCAGGAATTTAAGGGCGTCGTCCTGTATATTCGTGGAAAAGGCAATGATGCCAGTTTTACCGTCCGCCGCGTTGCCAG
>JAKPRU010000405.1 GCA_029557025.1 Candidatus Omnitrophota bacterium
GGACTTGGTTCGAGATTTCGTGGGCTACATCCGAGGGATCGATCCCATACTTTTCAAAACTATCCGGGTAATAGCTCAACAGCGTCCCGTCGTTGCAACCGATATCCAGGATACTTCCCGATGTTCGGCCGGAAACTTCCGTGGCATCCACGGCAATGCCGCGCAAGTGTTCCCGCATGGTGTTGTTCGTCCCGGAACGGTACCAATATGCGGAATACAGAATGTCAGGTGGCACAGAATGTTCCATTTGCAGCAGCCCGCAGGCGCGCTCGTCCCGCGTGGGATCGCAGCGCACCAGCGACATCGGAATTTTTCGGGTCGGTGGAATTTCCTTGCCCGGTTTGACGAAAGATCCCTGCAGGTATTGCTCCCCCAGATAGATAACCGGCGTAAGGACCGGGGACCCGCATACGCGACAGGTCGTTCGATGGATCAGATGCACGTTAACCTCCTATGAACAAGTATTTATTAAATGGCATGCTTCGACTAAACACCCATCATCAATGAAGCCAGCCCTGGGAAATCCATTTTCGGAACCCATCCCAAAGAACGGATCGTCTTCGGATTGGAAACGAGACAATGGTACTCCGGTGTAAACGCCTGTTCCAAATCCACATGCTCCCGCCAATCCTTCCCTAGGACGCGAAAGCATTGTTCCAGCCAATCTTGTATAGAATAAGCCTGACCGGTGCCGATGGTCGCCTCGAATACATTTTCCTGATTCACCAGGGTGAAGATTCCGCGCACGATGTCTCCGGCAAAAGCCCATTCCTTGCGCACCGACATATCGCCCAAACGGATTTTCTCGGAGCTTCCCCGGGCAATGCGGCGGGCCGCGGAAGAAATCATTTTGGCCACGTGATCGTCCGTCCGGCGTGGGCTCTCGTGGTGAAAGAGATAACCGACATAGGCACGAACACCCAGGGTCCGATAATAGCGAGCGGCATAAACGGATTGAATTCTCGCAACCGCATAGGCGCTACGGGCCTCGAATTCATCCTGTTCGGAGATGGGTTGACCGACATTCCTGAACTGAACCCCACTGCCGGTAATGAACACTATGGCGCCTGGACTGTGCTGTCTGACGCATTCAAGAACATTGAGGGTACCGGTAGAAATGGTGGCATGATTTTCAAAAAGCGCCTGATGGTTCGTCGTCGAATTGGCCGCAAGATGGAAAAGATATGCCGGCCGATAATGTTTTATCCATCCTTCGACTTGGGCGTAATCGGACACGTCCCCCTGAATGCACCCGGCAGCGGGAAATTTGGAAATTCCGATCGGTTCGATACTGAGCTCATGGCAGAGTTGCTGCATGTAGAAACCATCCTGCCCTCCTGCTCCGAAAATCAAGGCATTCATGATCGGGATTCACCATTCGAAATGTGGGGTTCATGGGGAGACGGCGGAAGTGCCGACATGCCGGATAGCCATGCCGGACTGTACGGCAGTCCCAGGTCTTTTTGGATCACCTCTTGGCCAGTATCTTCGCAAATGACGGGCAGATGTGTGATGAGATTGAATCGCTTTATCCCCCCCACAAACATAAGTTTTCCCTCTTCATCAAGTAAATCCCTGTGCAGGGAAGGATAGGCTTTACGATCGGCGATGAGGGGTTCCAAGTGGCACAAAAGATCATTGCGGACAAAAAAGGCATTGATTCCGTTCGAGTTACTTCCCAGGAATTCATATCCCTTGCGTTCCATGAGCGATTTGACGGCAGCAATAGACGCGCCGAAATACAACCCGGAGGAGTGCGCCGCGAGACGGCTGAAGGATGGCTCATAGGGAATAGTGATTGGATATTTGTCTCCCAGGATCGGATTGTATTCACAAATGACGATGCCGGGATCAACGCAATTGATCGATTCCAGTACCCAATAATCATTGCCGTCGATATCGACACTGAGGATGCCCAAAGGCCCGGAAAAACCATTTTCCTCTATGACGCTATTGATGTTTTCGCGGGTAATGAACTTCGCGACGGCCGTCAGGTCGAACCGCCAGTAGAGGTTATCCGAACGCAAAGCCTGTATGTTCGCCTCGCTTCCGTCCATGACGAGCCCCT
The DNA here is from genome assembly GCA_029557025.1 of Candidatus Omnitrophota bacterium. Lineage (GTDB taxonomy): Bacteria > Hinthialibacterota > Hinthialibacteria > Hinthialibacterales > JAKPRU01 > JAKPRU01. The sequence goes on from JAKPRU010000405.1 coordinate 2,069, forward strand.
TCCAGTTTCGGTTTTCAATCAAAAAGCGGGTGTTCGCTTCCCGGTAATTCGCCACGCCGAATTCAATGAATGTCTTGTGCTCGATGGGGAGATTTTGCAGGATCCACTCGATGATCCCGTCTTCCCCCCATTGAGAGAAAACA
>JAKPRU010000413.1 GCA_029557025.1 Candidatus Omnitrophota bacterium
AACGAATCGGCGGCTCGCGGAGCAAAATCTACCTCCCCTGACGGGTGAAGACAAGGATCGCGAGCGAAAAGAGGTCACGTTAGTCGAATGTATGGAGGCGGAAATTCTTGACTATTCCGGCACACATATTCAATGGTATTGGAAGCAGACCGAGATTCCGCCGGTGCACGAGATCCGGGACCGACAATCCGCGGCCCGACGAATGATGGAACTTGCACAAACCTGGGATGACAATGCGCTATTCGGCTATACGGAAGCGCTGATCCATACGGATACCCAGACCGGCGTCGGACGCGACGAGTTGATCCGGGCGGCTTTGGGCGGGAGACTTCAAGGAAGGATCGAACCGCATCCGCATTCCATAGCCGTCAGCTGGGAAGGAAATGAAAACCCGGACTTGGCCCGACTGGTTTCCTATGCCGATGAAAAAACGTTGAAAGTGAATCTCTACAATTTCTCTACAAAAGCAGCCGAGATCACAATGCGGGTATGGCGACTGGAAAAGGGGCGGTATGAAATCGCGATGGGGCCGGACCGAAAAGACGACGGGACAATCGACGGTAAGGAAACCTGGAAGCGAACCGAATTTCTTCGTCGCTTCTCCACCGTGCCCCTGGAGATTCCGCCCCATCAAAATATGGCGCTCTGTGTGACACAGGTCGAGTCTCTGCCCGAAGAGAACGCCCTGCCGGACCTAGCGATCGGGAAGGAAGATTTGCGAGCGGTGGGCGGAAATACGCTGGAGGCCATCATCCACAATATCGGGGCCGCACCGGCAGAGAATGTGCAGGTAGAGGTTATTCGCCCGAACGGGAAAGTGGTGGCCTCCCAAACCATAGCGGAACTCGGCGCTCCGTCCGCTGATTTTGCTGCCCGCAGAATAACGCTTTCATTTCCGGGCCTGAAATCCCCTGAGAAGCTGGGGATTCGCATCGATCCGAACAACGAGATCGCGGAGATTTTTGAGGAGAATAACGAAGTGTTGCCGTGACGGCATTTTTGGGCATATCTATTTCGTGGAAAGGGGCAATCCCCCGTGGTTGCCCCAGAATCGCGTATGAGCCGAAACACCTGCTCTCCCCCTCACCCCAACCCTCTCCCGGAGGGAGAGGAAGCACCTGTGCGCAAGAAGAGGAAACGTCATTCCGGCGGAAGCCGGAATCCAGGCTCTCACAACAGTCATTCCCCAATCTCTACCGGATTCCCTGTTTGAATACTCTGATGTGCCGCACAAGCAATCTGGGTAATCGCCAGGGCCTCTCTGCCGGAGGGATATAATCCCTCCAACTCCGCAAGTGTTCCGCCTTTTTGTAAAAATAGAAGATTCTCCGCAAAATCGGCTATCGAGGAATAGAAATATCCTCGGAAGCGAAACCGGTTGTGTTTGTCCCGTTCGCGGTATTTGATTCCGAGGTTCCAGGTTTTTGTTCGGTCGTTTTTCAGGCATCCGCGCGCGCCGCGATATTGCGAATCGCATTCAAAAATCCCTTCTGTGCCTACCAGTTTTACCCCTTGGTGAACAACCGCTTCATACTGGTCCGGCAAGATCCAGCAATTATGGAAAGCGATATTCGCGCCGTTGGAAAACTGCACTTGCGCCTGGATGGAATCATAGGTATCGATTCCCATGGACAGGAGTTTCTTTTTCCAGCCGGTTGCGAAGACCCGGACCGGGTCCGGATTGTTCATGATCCAGCGCACCAGGTCGTACATGTGGACGCCCAGGAACCAGGCAGGCGAGCTGTCTTTTGACCAGGACTTGAGCATATCGGCGGCGACCCAGAGCTGGTCCTCCATCCAGGCATATCCGTACTCGATCTCGCCGAATTTCCCTTCGAGAAAACACTCGCGCATTTCGATATGGTATGGGTCGAATCGTTTGTGGAAATCGACCTCCAACAGAACTCCCTTTTCCTCGGCCTCGGCGATCAGTCGTTTACAGCCCTGCACGGTGATATCGAGCGGCTTCTCCACAAAGCAATGGATTCCACGGTTTAGAATGGCCATCGCGATATCGTGATGCAGATGATCCGGCGTGGCAACCGTGACACCGTCCGGCTGTTCTTTGTCGAGCATTTCCCGATAGTCGGCATAAACCGGGATATTGAACTGATTTCTGCGTTTTTCGCGCAGATCATCCTTGACCTCCGCCAACGCAGCGAGCTGAATCTGACCACCTTCTTCAAGATCCTTGAAAACCGTCAGATGACTTTCACCATAGGTTCCGCCGCCGACAACACCGATGCGAATCATTGTCTCTATTCTCCTGCGCAAAAATGTTTTGAAACAGACCCATCTCGCTTCGGAGCGGGTCGGGGTGATGGAGTTCTCTTCACCATAGCACGCTCAAGAATCCTCTTCCAGATTCTTGGACCGACACGACAGGAGACCACTCACTATACAGGGGATATCGCGGTATGGTATGTTCCGTCTGGTGCAACACAAGCGGATTGTCAACAAGGTAGCGGTGTCTTGCAGGGCCTGACCGGAGGTACAGACTATGAATGTCTATTTCGGCAGTCAAATCAAAGAAAAGACCGTTGCGAGGAAGATGCCTATGAAACGAATTCTGTCACCCATCCTTATGTTGTTTCTTTTTTCTACAAGCGTGTTCGCGGCGCCGACACGGGAAGACATCCTGGCTGCGACGAAACGGGCAACGCAGTACATGATGAACACCGTTTCGAATCGTGGCGGATTTTTGTGGAATTACTCGGAGGATTTTTCCGAGCAGTGGGGCGAGATTCCCGCGCGGAAGTCAATGATTTGGGTGCAGCGGCCGGGAACGGTAGGCGTGGGCGAAATCCTTTTACGGGCGGATCGGGTCACCGGAGACAGGGAGTATCTGGAATATGCCGAGCGGGTTGCGAATGCCCTGATTTATGGGCAGTATCCATCGGGCGGCTGGCATTACTTTATCGATTTCGATCCGGCAAGGACCCAGGAGTGGTACGAGCAGGTGGCCTCAAAATGCTGGGGCTGGGAGGAATTCTATTACAACTACGAGAATTGCACGTATGATGACTACATCATGACCGATACCACCCGGTTCCTGATAGATATCTACCTTCTCACGCTCGATCCGAAGTATCGGGACCCGATGCAGAAGGCGTTGCAGTTTTTCCTGGATTCGCAATATCCGAACGGCGCATGGCCGCAACGATTTCCGCCGCCCGATGAACGCGCGCCGGATCCCGATCCGCATTACACATTGTATTACACATTCAACGACGATGTGATACTGGGGAATATTGAGTTTTTGCTGGAGGCGTATGACAGACTGGGTGACCGGCGTTACTGGGATGCGGCGGTTCGCGGAATGGATTTTGTAGTGATTTCCCAGCAGGGGGCGCCGCAGGCAGGTTGGGCGCAACAGTACGATTTGGATATGAAACCGGCCGCGGCCCGCTCCTGCGAACCGGCGGCGATTATGCCCACAGAAACCTGCGCGAATATCCAGGCGCTTGAGAATTACTACAAGATTACCGGCGACAGAAAATACCTTCGCGGAATCCCCGATGCGATCCGATGGCTGGAACAATCGGTTCTTCCGCCGGACAAGACGATTGACGGGCATACCCATGCCATGTTTTATGAAGTCGGGACGAACCGGCCGCTGTTTGTTCATCGGGAAGGAACCACGATGGCAACCGGACGATACCTTGTCGATTACAATCCGGCGAATCTGATTCGGGGGTACGGAACGCATGTCACGATCGATACAAAATCCTGCTGGAATGAGTATCGTCGTGTGGAGGCCTTGACCCCAGAGGAGGCCAAGGCGGAATACCGCGAACAAAAGGCGAAGGGAGCCGGTGTTCCCAAGGTCGCACCGGATGTTCTTGAAACGATCTTGAAATCACGAAATGAGAATGGGATTTGGACGGAGGAGTTTGAAATACAGAACTTCGATGATTACATGAACAATCCCCCCCGGAAGGTTCGGGGGTATTCGACGGCTACATATCTTGCGAACATGAAAGTGTTTCTGGATTTTCTGGAGAATGAAAAGGGACAGGTAAAAGAATAGTCCGACCGGCTATGAACAAGGTGGAGGGCGGATTTCTTCAGAGCAGCGGTTTTTCGAGTATATGCCGGACATCCTGGTAGAGGATTTTTAATTTCGGCAGGCGTTCTTCCAGGGTCAACCGGGACAGTGCGCGTAATTCCTCCAATACTCGCTTGCGCTCTTTCGGGTCCAATCGACGGACAACCTGCCGGAGGATATCCTGCAAGGTTCGGTCTTCCATCCGATTGGATTGAACTTCCTCATCCAGCCGCTCTTTTTCGTCGAGGGCCTGGATTCCGATTCGCTGGAGTTCCGACTCGATCAATTCCAGTTTTCCCCGGGTTTTTTCAACTGCGGGAACGGCGGACGGGCGTGTTTCTCTGAGTGTTTCCAGCAATTGTTCGAAGGATCGGGATCCCAAAGAGACCATGAGCTTGTCGAGATTGCCTCGGATGCTCGACCAGAGGCGGAAGTTTTCCTGGTATTCACCGGCCCAGTGGTCGATTCGAATAGCCTGAGTGCGGTTTGTTTCGGTCAAATCGCCCTGAAGTCGAAGTCGTTCCAGTTCCCGTCGCATATCGACGAATACCGGCGCCATGGTTTGGAATTTCTTTTCTTGAAGTTCGACGCGCCAGGCGGCCTGCTGTTCTTCCCGATGCTTGATTCGTTGCTTTTCGGCGACTTCGGAGACGGCACGTCCACGCGTTGCCAACTCTTCCATGGAAGGGACCCGGCGAATCGGAGCCGGTTTGTGTTTTTCCGGCGCGGGAGTTTTTGGAGTTTTGTTCTCAGTCATTGTTCGAAAGAGAAACGGTCAGTCGCTGTTGAAGAAAACCGATCACGCCGTCACAAATCGCCTGCGTGACCCGGTCCTGAGCCTCTGTGGAAAGAATCCACTCTTCATCGCCCAAATGTGACAGAAAACTACACTCTACCAGGAAGCCGAGCATATCGGTAGAGCCACGAATGGGTTTGAAGTCGAAGCCTGTTATGTATGCCCACGGCTCCAGGTTCGACAGACCGGCGAGCCGGTCGAAGACGGTTTTTGCGATCTGCTCGGAATGGGGATGATAGGAGTACACACTTACTCCCCGTGCAGAGGCCGGGTCTGTGCTTTCCCCGACGGTGTTGTTATGGATGGAAATGAGAATGTCCGCCCCGCTTCTTCGTGCGCGATTCACCCGTTCCTGAAGGGATACCGTTTCGTCCCCCTGTCGGACAATTACGGTTTCTGCCCCAAGGGAACGGATTTTCTGTTCCAGGCGAATCCCCAGCTCGCGGTTCAGGTCTTTTTCATATACCCCCGAAGAGGAGCGTGCTCCGACATTCCTGCCGCGATGGCCGGGATCGACAGCCACAACCAGGCCCCGCAGTCGTCCCTGCGAGAGGTCCGGCAGGTTGGGGGGCGCAAGGATTTCCAGGCAGAGCGTTGTTTTGTCGTAGTCGATCCAATATCCCCAATGGTCATGTTTCAATCCGATCACAAGGCAGCAGGTTCCATCGGAATCAGGATTCTCGCGAATGCTCGCGACAGTGCGGTCGCCGTACCGTTGCGTAATCCACCAGAGGTCCGACTTGGCGCCAAAGATTCGGAGCTCCAACCGGGGCGGATCGATCAGTTCGGTGATACGGTAAGGCAATCGAGCCGACAGGGGGATTCGAACAACAGTCCGGTCTTGTTTCAGCTCGGTATTGATTGTCGTGAGAGCGCTCTTTGGGCGGGGAGTGCCATCGGGGAGACGGAGCACCGTGGCGGTATCGACGAAAGCGTGCTGCTGGGGCGATAATGCCACCTCATAGCGGCTCCCCATCCGTCCCACTGCTTCCAGTCTCACTCCCGATGGAAGATCCCCATAGCGGGTCCGTCCATCGGCTGTGCGGTAAACGGGAACCGGCTCCTCCGAGTGTGTCTCCAGAATGATGGGAGAACCCGTTCCCAGAAGAACCACAGGCCCTTTCGCCGTCGCGGTTGCTTTCTTATGTCCCTGCTCGCGGGTCAACTCGAATTGCACTTTTCCCTCATCAAAGGTTTCCCCGAATCGAAACATCAATTCGCCTTCGTAAATACCGGGGCTGGATTCGATCATCGCAATGTCTTTGTGGGGCCCGATGGAACATGTGGCGATCCCGCCCGGACTCCCCCGAAACCGGACAGACAGGGAACCGGGAGGAAGAATCCAGAGCGGAGTTTGCGGAGAGCATGAATTGCTGTCGATCTGCCACGGTTCCGTGCTCATGGGGGAAGGGGGCGGATTGCGGGTGATAACCAATCGTGCGGTGGCGGAAGCGCCGTCGAGAACCGCCTCGGCGATCAGGACATTTTCTCCCACGGATAATGACAACAATCCCGCGAACGCTCCAATGGAGGAGGTCTCTCGCGGAATGCCATTGATCGACAGAGTTGCGCCCGGAGTGGTATACCCCGCATATCGCATCTGTTCCAGCGATGTAGTTGTGTTCCTCTCCGGAAATGTGAAAGTGACTTTCAACGGCGCGGCGTCGGTTCCCACGCTCAGCAGGCATATCAGCCCAAGAAACACGGATAGTCTATGCGTAACTGTGATCATGAGAGACAGAGAAAGTTTTTCCTGTTACGGGGCGGGATACAGACCCGCCGCTATGGTCCAATATCGAATAACCAATCACTCCTGATACTATATCGCCATGGCCGTTGAACTCATGGGAAAGAGGGCGGATGTCAGAGAAAATACCCGATTCGGTGGATGTGGTTGTTGTCGGCGCGGGTCATGCCGGCTGTGAGGCCGCGCTCGCTACCGCCCGGATGGGCTGTGAAACCATCCTGGTAACATTTCGTCTTGACCAGGTTGCGGCGATGTCCTGCAATCCATCTATTGGGGGAGTTGCCAAGGGCCAGCTGGTGCGTGAAATCGACGCATTGGGCGGCGTGATGGGACAGGTGGCCGACCGGGCGTGTATTCATTTCCGAACGCTCAATCCGAAGAAGGGACCCGCGGTCCGGTCGCCCCGCGCGCAGGCCGACCGGGATCTCTACCACCGAATCATGCTGGAACTCCTTATGCGGCAAGGCGACAATCCCGGCCCGGGGCAAGCGCGGTTGCATCTCCTGGAAGGCGAGGTGACCGGCCTTGTTGTTCACAACGGCGCGGTGTGCGGTATCCATGTGTCTGATACGGAGATCCGGGCCCGCGCGCTGATCCTGACCACGGGGACATTCCTGAATGGCCTGATGCATTTTGGACTGGAGAATCGTGTCGGTGGGCGGTATGGCGATCCGGCATCCGTGCAACTTGCGGAAGATTTGCGGGCGCACGGGCTTCGATTGGGCCGCTTAAAGACAGGCACTCCCGCGCGTCTCCTCAAGGACAGCATCGACTTCGATTCCCTGGAACGTCAGCCCGGAGATGAACCGCCACCCCGGTTTTCATTTGATCTTTCGGTTCCGGCTCCGCGAAATCAAATTGTCTGTCATTTAACTCAGACTACCGAGCGTACGCATGAAATTATCCGGTCCAGTCTGGACCAATCTCCGCTCTATTCCGGGAAGATAGTCGGGATCGGTCCCCGCTATTGCCCGTCCATCGAAGATAAAGTTGTCAAATTCCCGGAACGTACTTCTCATCATGTATTCCTGGAGCCGGAAGGACTGGACTCGGATCTCATTTATCCGAATGGAATCTCCACCAGCCTTCCCCAACCCGTGCAAGAGGCATTCATTCATTCCATCCCCGGCCTGGAACGGGCGGAGATTGTTCGCCCAGGATATGCGGTGGAATATGACTACGCGGACCCGACGGGATTGAGACCCTCCCTGGAAAGCGCGGTGATCCGGGGGCTTTTCCTGGCGGGGCAGATCAACGGGACCTCCGGATACGAAGAAGCGGCGGCGCAGGGGCTGATGGCCGGAATCAATGCCGCGTTGAGTCTTCGGGGCGAAGAGCCGCTTATTTTAGGACGCGATGAGGCCTATGTCGGTGTGCTGATCGATGACTTGGTCAGCAAAGGCACGGAGGAGCCGTATCGTCTGTTCACGGCGTCGGCGGAACACCGTTTACTGTTGCGTCAGGACAATGCCGATTTCCGCCTGATGCGATATGGCGCGCAGCGGGGATTGATTCCCCGGGAACGCGCGCGGGAAGTGGAGGCTTGGCAAGCCTCCGTTCGGGAGACGCTGGATCACCTGGAAAAGATAATGGTTGCGCCTTCGGACAGCGTGCGGGACTGGTTGAGGGAGCGCGGCTTGGGCGAGATGACACGGACGTCGTCCTTGCTTTCGATACTCAGGCGGCCCGGTGCGGTTATGACGGACCTGCGGCGATTTGGTTTTCCGGTGGATAACCTGCACCCGCGTGTTATCGAACAGGTTGAAATCGAGGTTAAGTACGCGGGCTATATTCGGCGTCATGAACAGATGGCGGAAACGGAACGCCGTTATGAAAGTCTGCCGCTGGACCGTGATTTGGATTACTGCGCCATTCCCGGTCTTCGTAACGAGGCGCGTGAGAAATTCAAACGCCACAAACCGGCCACTTTGGGCCAGGCCTCCCGGATACCGGGCATCCTGCCATCCGATTTGACGACGTTGTATCTTTATATACGACACCCACAAAGAGCGGCTTCGCCGCAACCTGAGAGGGAAAGGTCTTTGTTTGAGGAGAAATAATGAGCA
>JAKPRU010000471.1 GCA_029557025.1 Candidatus Omnitrophota bacterium
CTCGCGCACTCGCGCAGGCACTCGGCGATGGGCAGCGACCGGCGCTGCGGCTCGCGCTTGTAGAGGTAGCCGAGGAACTCGCCGAGCGTGGCGAGCAGGTTGAGCGGATTGACGTAGCGCAATCTTCGGAACCGTGGCTTCATGTCCTCCTGTTTCTCCCGAATGTCGCGGTCCGTACGGCGTATGCCTACAGGTGGCTGGATGAATGCGGGATTCAAGACGAATGCCGCCCCTCCGCCCTTCTCGATGCAATCGAACGACGGAATATCGGGGAGATCCGTGACAACCTTCACAATTCCTTCGATCTCGTGGTCTCCGAATGGGTTCCGCAGATCAGGCACATTACGGCCGCCACGAAAACGCTTTTCGGCCTGGAACCGCACCTTTCCGGCTCCGGCTCCGCCATGTTCCTTCTGTCGGATCAGGCCGGGGAACTGTCCGAAATAAGGGATCGTCTGCGGGACGGCTTGCATTGGCCCCCTTGCCGGTTCGAGATTGCCCCGTTGACACTCTGACACACAAACAATCCTCATCCTCTCTACTCATCCCTTCTTTCCTTCATCCTTCATCTGCAAGGCGGCGGGTTCAATTCGATATCGTCAATGGCCAACCGCATCGCTTTGTGAATGCGCTCCATCGCCGGAATAGCCGCACCCGCCGGAAATCCCGGCTATCAGGGCGCACAACAGAAATCCGGTCAGCAGTCGATATTGGAGTTTCATTTGGAACAGACCACACATCCTTGCCTCCATCGATTCATAACCCGGTGTTCGATTGGGCCACCTCGCAGGGTGTTTGGACCCGCTCATGCCCCTGCTGCCGTTCTCATCGAATCGAAACGACAATTTCTTTTGCAGCGTGAATCATCACCGGTCCCATCAACCCGGAGGCCGGCAGCGGGCGGAATCCAATCGGCATCCCGTATGCCGTCATGCTGCCCTGGCCGAAATGGGGAACCAGCTCTTCGGGAACCGGCGGCGGTTCTTTGAGATGGGACATGCGGTTGATCAAGGTGTTTGTCACATGAACCGTCATCTGATTTAACCCCGCTTTCAATGTATCGGTTACATTCAGCCTTTGCCCGCGCATCCATTGAATACCAACCGGCGTTCCGTTCAATTCTACCTCCGCTACATTGCCGACTTTGCCGAGATCCAATTCCAGATGCAAATCGGGCTGCTTGTACGTTTCCGGTAACTCGAACGCAACCTCATAAACTCCCGTCCCGCTGAATGCTTCGGTCTCCGCGTCTTCCGTCCAGGATCGCAGCACGGTTACCCGCTTCTCAACGCGGGAGAATCCCCCCCCCTCAAGCATCATTTTCCATTCCCCCGTCACGGTAAACGGAGCGGGAATATCGTCAATATCGGCCGCCACCAATGTTTCCTTCGAGCCGTCTTTCAATATCGCGAGATGCTTTCCGTTCTCCCGCGCTGCGCCCCGAATGCTTTCTCCCCCGATCTCCAGAATCTCATCGAAATTCGAATGCTCCACATGCCGTTCTTCTTCGCTGCTTTGGAATAGCACAAAAGTCGATTCGTAAGGGGCCAGGTGTAGCGGAATCTCCGTCCCATCCGGGACCTCACGATATTGGAACATCCGGGAAATCTCACTGGTGTATGGATTCCAGCGCCATGGCACGGCATCCTTCACACGAAATGTAACCGGAATGTTGCTGGTCCGGTCCTGGATATTTGTTACGAAATACAAGTCCGCTCCGTCCCATTTCCGGTGTACAAAGGTCAGGCCGTCGTTTTCGCGCAATCCTTCTAAGGCGAAGTTGATGCCGAAATCGGGCGGAACATGCTTCCGCATCGTGTTCACAAACGGGTCGAGGGCGCTGCTTCGACGGTCCAGGATATCGGTTCGGTCGATCACCTGCTTGATCTGATAGGTCCAGCCGTCGCCGTACCGGTTCGGAGCGGTGTCGTTCATCCCGCCCGGCTCTTTGAACATTTCCGCCACAATCTCTTTGACTCTGCGATCTCCTTCCTCGCGCCCGATCAGCCCGACAGAACACTCCGGCACTCTCTCCAGGGCAATAACAACCCCGCCGTTGCGCACGTAGTTCCGTACGAACTCCATGGTCTTGAGCGGAAGCGACTGGATATTCGGGAGAATGAGAATCTTGTATTCCAGGTCCCGAACGATGATTTTCCCGTCCGCAACTTGCGCACTGTTCTGGAGGATATCGTCGTTGATCAGGTCGAAATCATACCCGTTGGCTACAAGGAGTTTGCCCAGCTCGCCCCAGTCGAAATCGCGGTTCCATCGCCGTGCGTTCAGTGCGGACTGCGTCCACTGGTTCGCCAGTGGAGAATACACGGCGATATCCGGTGCGAAATGCCCCTGGCGCAGAAGATAGCAGCAACGCGCGACATACTTCGATAGAAGCGGATAATACCGCCACCAGATATTGGGATGGCTGATCCAGATCGCGGCGTTGAACGCGCGTGTGGGCGCGGGGGCCCGCTCCGGCGAAAAAGTGTACCCCTGATTGTAGAACTTATTAGCCCCTGTCCGCAAAAAAATATCACTTGCGATTTTTAACTCCTCCAGTGTAGCTCGAAACGGTTCCCAGTGCAGGTAGGTATAGGCTTCGACTGTGATGATATTCCGTCCGTACAGGTGTGCGCCGGAGGAGACCAGTTTCTTTGGCCCGATGCGCGTATCGAACCACGGCGCCGCGTCCTTCTCCCCGGCGGTGATTTCCATTTCCGGAATGTGCGTCATTCCGGCCCCCTCGATAATGTCCGTCGTAAATCCATAAGGCTGGATGCGGCCCCGCACATTGTGGGCTTCGCACCATTCCAAAAACGGCTTGAAGAATGTATTCAGGCCGACCTCGTGCAGAAATTCATTCACGTCATAGCGGATCCTGGGAGTCAACTCGCCGATATCCCACCAGATTGCCGGAAGGTACCGTGTTAACTCATAGCCCTTCATCTTTTCGAATCGATCGAACAGGTCGTTGCTCCAATACAGCCCGTTCGGGGCAAGCGCGACCTCAAAACTGTCGCAAAAAAGCGAATCGACTGTTTTACCGAACTCCTCGCCGACAGCCTTATAGAAACGACCGCCGAACGATTCGCAATACCGCCGCATCGCCGCTTCGCTGAAATGATCCAGCGCATGGCCCTGGCCCGTATAGATCAGCCAGAATGCCATCAGCCGCCATTTCCCTTCCGGGACCTGCCAGGTGATCCGACGCCCGTCGCATTGAGGCGTCAAAATAACCAGGGAACTCTCTTCGATTCTCCCCTCCACGAGTTTTCCCGCAACCACGGCTTCCAGCGCTCCGCTTTCGGGCACTTCCGACATTCGGACTTCCCAGTAAGGGTGTCCCGGATAAAGCGTAGTCGGGAGATTCCCGGAGAAGGTTTGCGGTCCCTCCAGGTCCAGGAAAGTCGATACCAGGCTCTTGCTCCGGTCCTCTTGGGGAACATCCGGACAGCCGATTACCCAGCCCGGCCCGCTGAAATTGAAAGAAACCTCCATCCCCAGGCGTTTCGCCTCCGCCACCGTGTGACGGATCATCTCGAAAAACTCATCCGATAGAAACGGGATGTTTCCCTTTGTGTACACGGCCTCCATGGAGATTTGCTCAACGCCGCCGATCCCCTTGGCGTGCATCTCTTCGAGTTCCCACGTGATTTCCTCTTTCGTCACCGCGCTGCCCATCCACCACCAACGGGTGTGCGGCCAGCAATCCACCGGCGGATTCTGAAAGTTCTCACGCAGTTCTGGGAGCATCTCTGCGCCCTCCATATTCAGGTTAGGGCACAGCAAAACGGCTGACAGAAAAAAAATACCTGGAATGCTGGAACACGAGAATCTGAAATCCACGCGAAAAACCTCCTGAATAAGAATGATCTTTGTTGAGAGATGGTCGAGGAATCTTACGCACAAACAACGCAGCCCACTCCTGCCGGGAATACGAATCGGCTATTCTATCGGTATGAATCCGTGTGAGGTCAGGTGTCGCGTAGCAGAACTGACCCTCACCCCAACCCTCTCCCGGA